>CAJFEW010000032.1 GCA_904374805.1 uncultured Neglectibacter sp. | reverse complement strand
ACGGGCTTGTCGGGGAAAATCTTGATCCAGACCTTACCGAAACGCTTGCAGTAACGGGTCATGGCCACACGGGCGGCCTCGATCTGGTTGGAGGTGATCCATGCGGGCTCCAGAGCCTGCAGGCCAAAATCGCCATAGGTCACCTTGTTGCCGCGCAGGGCCTTGCCCTTCATGCGGCCTCTCTGCACTCTGCGGTATTTCACGCGCTTTGGAAGTAACATTATCTGCGGCCTCCTTCCCTATTTCCCGAAGGGCGGCGGTCACGGCGGTCCCGACGGTCATCCCGGCGGCGGTCGCCACGGTCGCTGCGCTCGTTGCGCTCACGGCTGGAGCGGTTGTCGTTGAGGACCTCGCCCTTGTACAGCCAAACCTTCACGCCAATGCGGCCATAGGTGGTGTTGGCCTCGGCGAAGCCATAGTCGATGTCCGCGCGGATGGTCTGCAGCGGAATGGTGCCGTCGTGGTACTCTTCGCTGCGGGCGATGTCCGCGCCGCCCAAACGGCCGGAAACCTTGGTCTTAATGCCCTTGGCGCCCAGCTTCATGCTGCGGCCGATGCAGCCTTTCATGGCCCGGCGGAAAGAGATCCGGCGCTCCAGCTGAGAGGCGATGTTCTCCGCCACCAACTGGGCGTTCAGGTCGGGCTGCCGCACTTCCACAATGTTGATCACAACGGGCTTGCCCAGCATTTTTTCGCACTGCTGGCGCAGCTTTTCAATCTCCGCGCCGCCCTTGCCGATCACCATGCCGGGCTTCGCGCAGTGAATGTGAATGCGCACCTTAGAGGCGTCGCGCTCAATTTCAATCTTGGGGACCCCAGCGGCGTAGAGCTGCTTCTTCAGCGTCTTGCGCAGGTTGTAGTCCTCCACCAGGATGTCGCCGAACTCGTTGTCCTTTGCGAACCAGCGGGAATCCCAGTCTTTGATAACACCCACACGGAGACCGTGGGGATTCACTTTCTGACCCATAATTTGCCTCCTTACCGCTTACTCTTTTTCCGCCACCACAATGGTGATGTGAGAAGTTCTCTTAAGCACCCGGAACGCTCTTCCGTGGGCGCTGGGACGGATCCGCTTCAGGATGGGTCCGGGCGTCACGTAGCACTGGGATACGTACAGGCTGTTCCGATCCATGTTGAAATTGTTTTCAGCATTGGCCACAGCGGACTTCAGGAGCTTCTCCAGGTCCTCGCAGGCGGCTTTGGGGGTGTGCTTCAGAATGGCGGCGGCAAGGTCCACCGGCTTGTTGCGGATGAGATCCAGCACGAGACCCACCTTGCGGGGAGAGATGCGGGTATAATTCAGAACTGCTTTCGCTTCCATGCTCTATTCTCTCCTTTCTCTTACTTGGAGGTCTTCGCGCCCGCGTGGCCCTTAAAGGTCCGCGTGGGGGCAAATTCGCCCAGCTTGTGTCCCACCATGTCCTCGGTGACGTACACCGGCACATGCTTGCGGCCGTCGTGGACGGCAATGGTGTGGCCGACAAAATCCGGGAAAATCATGGAAGACCTGCTCCAGGTCTTGACGATCTTCTTCTCGCCGGCCTCGTTCATAGCCTGGATCCTTTTCAGCAGCACGGGCTGAACAAAGGGTCCCTTCTTCAAGCTTCTGCTCATAGTTTCTCTGCTCCTTTCCCGTGCGCCTTACTTGCCGTTTCTGCGCTTCACGATAAACTTATCGCTGCGGTTCTTCTTCTTGCGGGTCTTGTAACCCAGAGCCGGCTTGCCCCAAGGTGTGACAGGTCCGGGACGGCCCACAGGGCTCTTGCCCTCGCCGCCGCCGTGGGGGTGGTCATTGGGGTTCATTACAGAACCGCGCACGGTGGGACGCCAACCCATGTGGCGCTTGCGGCCGGCCTTACCGATCTTCACGTTCTCATGGTCGATGTTGGAAACCTGGCCGATAGAAGCCATGCAGGTCTCCGGCACGTTGCGCAGCTCGCCGGAAGGCAGGCGCAGCAGGGCCAGACCGTTCTCCTTGGCCATCAGCTGAGCCATGATGCCGGCGGCACGGGCCAGCTGAGCGCCCTTGCCGGGGTACAGCTCCACGTTGTGAATGAAGGTACCCACGGGGATGTTCTTCAGAGGCAGGGCGTTGCCGGGCTTAATGTCGGCTTCCGCACCGGAAACCACCTTGTCCCCAGCCTTCAGGCCGTGGGGAGCCAGGATATAGCGCTTCTCGCCGTCCTCATACTGCACCAGGGCGATGAAAGCGGAGCGGTTGGGATCGTACTCGATGGACAGCACAGTGGCTTCCACGTCGTGCTTCTGGCGCTTGAAGTCGATGATGCGGTACTTCTTGCGGTTGCCGCCGCCGCGATGGCGGACGGTGATGCGGCCGTAGCTGTTGCGGCCGGCTTTTTTATCCAAGGGAGCCAGCAGGCTCTTCTCCGGACCATTCTTGGAAAGGCTGGCGTAATCCGTCACGGACATGTTCCGCCTTGCCGCGGTGGTCGGCTTGTAGGTTTTAATTGCCATTTGGTTTTCACTCTCCTATTTTGGCTTTGCGGGAGCGGCGCCTCCCATTCGTGCCCATCTTTGGGCTTGCATGTCTGCCGCAGGCCTTTGCCTGCGCCGCCTTGGGCGGTTTTTAGATCATGCTCTCAAAGAACTCAATGGTCTTGCTGTCTTCCGTCAGGGTGACAACGGCCTTTTTCCAGCTTCTGGTATAACCTTCATACCGGCCCTGGCGGCGCATGTGGCCCCTGACATGGAGGGTGTTCACCTTGCTGACCTTGACGCCGAAAAGCTCTTCCACCGCACGCTTGATGTCGATTTTGGTGGAGGCCTTGTTCACTTCAAAGGTGTACTTCTTCTGGCTGTTTCCGGCCATCGTCTTCTCAGTGATAATGGGGCGGATGATGATGTCCTGTGCTGCCATTACGCATACACCTCCTCAATCTTGGCGACTGCGTCCTTGACGACGATAAACTTGTCGGCGCCCAGGATGTCGTAAACGTTCAAGGTGTTGACCTGCGCGGTCTTCACACCGGGGATGTTCCGAGCGGAGGCGATCACTTTCTCGTCCATAGAGTTCAGCACGATCAAAGCCTTCTTCTCGGAGCCCACCGCCTTGAGCATGTCGGCGATGGTCTTAGTCTTATAGGAATCGGCGGTGATCTGGTCGATGACGATCATCTCGTTGTCCCGCACCTTGGAAGAAAGGGCGGACTTCATAGCCAGGCGCTTCACCTTCTTGTTGAGGGTGTAGCGATAGCTCCGGGGCTTCGGGGCAAATACAATGCCGCCGTGGGTCCACTGGGGAGCCCGGGTGGAACCCTGACGAGCCCGGCCGGTGCCCTTCTGGCGCCAGGGCTTCTTGCCGCCGCCGGAAACCTCAGAACGGGTGAGGGCGGACTGGGTGCCCTGCCGCTGGTTGGCCAGGTAATTCTTCACCATGTCGTTCATCACGGACACATTGGGCTCAATGCCGAAGACGGCGTCGTTGAGCTCCTGCTTGCCGACTTCCTGGCCCTGCATGTTCAAAACTGCTACTGTAGGCATTCTGCTTCCTCCTTCCCTTACGCTTTCACACTGTCGCGGATCACGACGATGCCGCCGTTGGGGCCGGGGATGGCGCCCTTAACCGCAATCAGGTTGTTCTCGCCGTCCACCTTGGCCACAGTCAGGTTCTGCACGGTGACTGTCTCAGCGCCCAGGTGACCAGCCATCTTCAGGCCCTTCCACACGCGGGAGGGGGTGGAGCAGGCGCCGTTGGAACCGCCGTGGCGGGCAACGGGACCGGAACCGTGGGTCTCCTTCAAGCGGCGGAAGTTCCAGCGCTTGATCACGCCGGCGTAGCCTTTACCCTTGCTCTTGCCGGTGACATCCACCTTTTCGCCGGCGGCGAAGGTGTCCGCCTTGATCAGGTCGCCCACGTTCAGGGCGCTGATGTCGTCCAGGCGCAGCTCGCGCAGGGTCTTCTTGGGGGCGACGTCGCCCTTCTTGAAGTGGCCGGCCAGGGGCTTGGAAACCCGCTGGGGCTTCTGGTCGCCGAAGCCGATCTGCACAGCGTTGTAGCCGTCGTTTTCCTCGGTCTTCTTCTGGGTGACCACGCAGGGGCCAGCCTCGATGACCGTCACGGGGATGACCTTCCCCTTTTCGTCGAAGATCTGCGTCATGCCGACCTTCTTGCCGATGATTCCTTTTTTCATCTTTCTTTTCCTCCTGTAGAGTTATTGGTTGGATCTCTCCAACATGACCCTCCTACTCGATCTCTACGCCGGCGGGGAGTTCCAGGCCCATCAAAGCCTCAACGGTCTTGTTGCTGGGCCGGAGAATGTCGATCAGTCTCTTGTGGGTGCGCATCTCAAACTGCTCCCGGCTGTCCTTATATTTGTGGACGGCACGCAGGATGGTGATGATCTGCTTCTCGGTGGGCAGCGGCACAGGGCCGGAAACCCGGGCGCCGGTGCGCTTGGCAGTGGCCACAATCTTCTCAGAAGACTGGTCCACCAGCTGATGATCGTACCCCTTGATTCTGATTCTGATCTTTTCCTTGACTGCCACTCAAAATCGCCTCCTAGTCATTTCATTTAGGCGGGCTGGGTTTTTTACACTGTTCCGGGTGTTTCCACCCTGGACATAGAAAAACCGGAAATCCGCTTTTCACGGACTCCGGGGCAAGGACAAACCCATATCAATCCTCTGAAGGGCGCAAAATCGGCCTTCCGGGAACTCCCGGCGGTTCCATCCCTTCAAATTCCTTCGCCCGGTTTCAAATCGGACATACTCCACGGAAAAACCGGCCGCAGTGGGCCGCAACCTCCCGCTTCATCGCATATCGGGCGCTCCCTTGTCTGGAACGCCTGTGCAGTCACGCTCAGTTATGATACCATACAACCTCAGAATTTGCAAGGATTTTTCAAAAAATTCCCGCGCTTTTTTCTTTTCTCCCTATTGCATAAAGTTCAAGTAATAATTCCTTTGGTTTTCAGCAAAATAGATAGCTTTGTTCCGCTTTACAGTTTTCCGCCGGGGGCTTTCTCCGGCTTCTCCGCCGTGCGCAGCGTGCACACCGCGGCTGTTTTGGCGTCTGCCAGCAAGTCGGCAAAGGTAAACCGCTTGCGGGCGCCGGTCTCCAAGGGCAGGAACTTTTCAAAAATGCACAGGCAGCCCTCCTCCTTGGCAGCCTTGTAGTCTTCCAAGGAGCGCAGGGTCCAGCTCACTTCCTGCATGCCCCACACCCGCCGGGCGGCCCGCAGGGACAGGGTGTGGCGGGCGTGGAAGTCGTACGCCTCAAAGTGGGGGCGGGTGAGGAAATTGGTCATCAGGTTCCGCCCAAAAAAGGCCTGGGCCCGGGTCAGGCCGTTTTGCCCCGCCTGCAGCCGCTCCATCAATTGGCCGCGGACAATGTCCGGCTGGTTCTTTTTAAACCAGCGCACAATCCGGGGATCAAAAGACTCCACGCAGTACAACCCCTCATATCCCTGCAGCAGGTCCACTGCCTTTTGGCACAGCTCCTCCTGGCGGGTGTAGCTTTTCAGCTCCACGATCAGAGGCGTGCGGCCGTCCACCTGCCGCAGCACCTCTGTAAACAGCGGCACTTTCTCCTGGGTGCCGAACAGCCGGTAGCCGGACAGCTCCTCATAGGTCATCTGGTCAATGTTCCGGTCCACCCCGCAGGTGCGGGCAATGGTCCGGTCGTGGTGGACCACCACTTGGCCGTCCTGGGTCAGCTGCAAATCCAGCTCCATGCCGAAGCCGCCCCGCACCGCCAGGTCAAAGGCCATCAGGGAATTTTCCGGCACACCCTTCTCCTTGTCGTGCAACCCCCGGTGGGCGTAATCGTAGGTTTGAAAGGCGGAAAAATCCGCCCGGGGCAGGTGGGGCCCAATGGCCCACAGCCAAGCCACAAGGCCCGCCACCAGCACAAGGCCCAGAATTGCCAACGCTATCGTCATCTCGGTTTCCTCCCGCAGGGCCGCCCGCATCCTTCCTGGGGCAGCCAAAAATTCCGGCGGCTTGCCGCTACCATTTTCCCCGCCGTTCCGGTATAATAAGGGCAACACTCCGGCGCCAAGCGCAGCCTGTCACAGGCTTTGGCCGGTGTTGCCCTTATACTATATACCCTTCCCGCCTGTTTTTCAACAGGCCCCAGGAAAAAGCCCCAGTAGAAAGGAGCGTCTTTCAATGAAATTTACCAAAGGCTATTGGCTCAATCTGCCTGGCGTGGAAAACGCCGATTGCGTGCAAATCCGAGAAGTCCGGGTGGAACAAAACCGGGTGTACTTGTACGCCGTCCCCTATCCCCAGGACGAACGGGCCATGGGCGGCCCTGTGCTGGAAATGTACGTCTCTTCCCCGAAACAAGACATTCTTCGCCTGCAGGCGTGGCACTTTATGGGCAGCGCCCAAAAAGAACCCGCGTTCGAAATGGACCTGGAGGACCTGCCCTTGGAGGTGACGGAGTTTGCAGGGGGGCTGTCCGTCCGCAGCGGAAAAACGGAGCTGCGCATCACCCAGAACCCCGCCTCCTTCACCTACTACTACGACGGGAAATTCCTCACCCGGGTGGGCGACCGGTTTGGCCACGCCATGATCAGCACCATGAAAACCCCGGAGGGCCCCTTTATGCGGGTGCAGTTGGACCTGGGCATCGGGGAAAACGTCTACGGCCTGGGGGAACGCTTTACCCCCTTTGTGAAAAACGGCCAGGTGGTGGACATGTGGAACGAGGACGGCGGCACCTCCTCGGAGATCGCCTACAAAAACATCCCCTTCTACTTGACCAACAAGGGCTACGGGGTCTTTGTCAACTCCAGCGGCAAAGTGTCCTATGAAATCTGCTCGGAGGCGGTGACCCGGGTGCAGTTCTCCCTGCCCGGGGAAAAGACCGACTTTATGGTCATCGGCGGCGGCGACGGGAAAACCGTGCTGCAAAATTACACCGCCCTCACCGGCCGGCCAGCTTTGCCCCCTGCGTGGAGTTTCGGCCTGTGGCTGACCACCTCTTTCACCACCAGCTACGACGAGGCCACCGTGCGCAGCTTTGTGGAGGGCATGCGGCAGCGGCACATCCCCCTGCACGTGTTCCACTTCGACTGCTACTGGATGGCGGAAAACCAGTGGTGCAACTTCACCTGGGACAAAGCCATGTTTGACGACGCCCCCGCCATGCTGGCCCGCATGAAGGAGGAGTTCGGCCTGAAGATCTGCGTGTGGATCAACCCCTACATCGGCCAGAAATCCCCCCTGTTCCGGGAGGCCATGGAACTGGGCTACCTGCTCAAGCGGCCAAACGGGGACGTGTGGCAGTGGGATTTGTGGCAGGCAGGCATGGGCATTGTGGACTTCACCAACCCCGGCGCCTGGAACTGGTACCAGGACAAGCTGCGCGCCCTGCTGGACCAGGGGGTGGACTGCTTCAAAACCGACTTTGGCGAGCGCATCCCCACAGACGTGGTCTACTACGACGGCAGCGACCCGGAGTTGATGCACAACTACTATCCTTACCTGTATAACAAATGCGTGTTCCAACTGCTGGAAGAGACCAAGGGCAAAAACCAGGCCTGCCTGTTCGCCCGCAGCGCCACCGTGGGCGGCCAGAAGTTCCCTGTGCACTGGGGCGGGGACTGCACCTCCAACTACCTGTCCATGGGAGAATCCCTGCGGGCAGGGCTTTCCCTGTGCCTGTCGGGCTTTGGCTTCTGGAGCCACGACATCTCCGGCTTTGAGGGCACCGCCCCCGACGACGTCTACAAGCGCTGGGCGGCCTTTGGGCTGCTGTCCACCCACAGCCGGCTGCATGGGTCCAACTCCTACCGGGTGCCCTGGCTCTTTGGGGAGGAATCTGTGGACGTGCTGCGGAAATTCACCAATCTAAAGTGCACCTTGATGCCCTATCTCTATGCCCAGGCGGTGTACACCCACGAGACCGGCGTGCCCACCATGCGGGCCATGGTGCTGGAATTCCCCGAGGACATTCCCTGCGCCTCTCTGGACCGGCAGTACATGCTGGGAGACCGGCTGCTGGTGGCCCCGGTGTTCACTAAAGAGGGAGACGTGGACTACTACCTGCCCCAGGGCACCTGGACCAACTTGCTGGACAACCGGGTGGTAGAAGGGGGCAGCTGGCAGCACGAAGTCCACGATTTTATGAGCCTGCCTCTGATGGTCCGGGAAAACACCCTGCTGCCGGTGGGCGCCGACGACCAACAGGTGGAATACGACTACGGCAAGGACTTGACCCTCCACCTGTTCGCCCTGAAGGACCAGGCCCACACCGATGTGAAGGACAGGTACGGCAACGACTTGCTCCAGGCCTGGGCCAACAACCAGGGCGGCCGCGTCACCCTCACCTTTGCGGGCAAGGCCCAGGGCCTGCGGGTGATGCTGCGGAATATCCACCAGGTGCAAGACCTGTCCGGCGCAAAGGCGGAGGACACCCCGCTGGGCCTGTGCCTGCAGGTCAACGATTCCCTGGAACCGGTGACCTTCTCCCTGTAAAAAAGCTCCCTGCCATCTATAACAGACCCCCCGGCTGCGCCAGGGGATCTCCCTTTGCGGGTTCGACCCCAAGGAAAAAAAGGAAGCTCCTCGGGGATGCCGGGGAAGCTTCCTTCTCAGCCGCCTTTTGCCGGAGGCCCTTGGGGCAACCCTGCAACCAAGAAGACCCTCGCCCCCCTCCCCGGCCGCTGCGTCAGGGAGCCCCTTGCAGACAAAACAGCGACCTCCAGCTTGTGCCGGGGATCGCTGTTTTCTTCTTATTCTGGGCTCGCTGCAACAGGGTTAGGAATGGCAGGAGTGGCCTTCGCCGCAGGCGTGGTGCTCTCCGCAGGAATGGCCTTCCCCGTGGCCGTGGTGGCTGCAGAGGATATCCGGCTGAAACACCAGACGCCCCGCCAGCAGATCTTCCACCGCCTGGTCGGCGCTGCCGGAAACGCCTCCGTACAGCTCAATGCCCGCTTGGGCCAGAGCGGTCTTGGCGCCGCCTCCAATGCCTCCGCAGAGGAGGGTGTCCACACCCTGGTCCTTCAAAAAGCCGGCCAGGGCCCCGTGGCCGGAGCCGTTGGTGTCCACCACCTGTGCAGAGGTCACCTGGCCCTCCTCCACCTGGTAGATCTTAAACTGAGCCGTGTGGCCGAAGTGCTGGAACACCTGGCCGTTTTCATAGGTTACTGCGATTTTCATGCACATCTCTCCTTGTTTCGCACGCCTGGGGCAGGGGGAACAGCCCCATCCCGTCCCCGGACCGGGGCAAAGCTCATACTGGCCGCCCTGGATGCGCAGCTCCCAGCCCTCCACCAGGCAGCCCGCCAACTTTTTGCGGGCGCTGGTATAGATCCCCTGGACAGTGGCCCTGGCCACGCCCATGCGGGCCGCGGCCTCCTCTTGGGTGAGCCCCACCCAATCCAGCAGGCGGATGGATTCAAATTCGTCTACGGTCATCTCCAAAGGCTGCGGCGCGCCGGTCCCTTCCAGGCTGCCAAACCTGCGGCACGCCGGCAGCGCGCACACCCTGCGCCGTTTACAGGGCCTGGGCATGTTCCCACCTCATTTCTGGCATATGCTATTTATATAGTCCAGTATACCACATTCCTGCGCACAGTCAACCCCAAGAGGAAAATTCCTCACCGGGGCCAGCGGTACTCCCGGTCCGGCAGCGGGGGAAAGTCCGTGTAGGGCTTGTCCTGATACCAGTAGGCCACCGTGGCCACGTCGTCCTGGCGCTCGAACAGCCCTCGGTGACAGACCCCAATCTGCTGCAGGGTCACCCGGATGTCCTTCTCAAAGTGAATGGGGTCCGGAATGTGCCAGCGGTAAAACCCCCGCATGGGCGGGCAGTCGTCGTTGTGATAGTTGTTGTGCACAGTGGTGTCGTGGTGGGAGTAGAAGGGATACCCCAAAAAGGGGGTGCAGTAAGTCTGCTCCACGGTTTTGCCGTTCTCCTGGTGGGCAAAGCTCCAAGCCCCGCCGAAGTAGTCCTCCGTGCCGGTGCCGCAGATGGTGGGGTAATCGGTGTCCCCGTCCAGGTAAAACTTCATTTCACCCTCGCCCCACCAGTACCGCTCCAAAGTGGTCAGGGCCAGATAGGTGCCCACGTACTGGCCCCGCCCCCGCACGTTGTCCAGCACCACGTAATCCTGGGCTTTTTCCGTCAGGCGCTGCCGCCGCCACTGGGCGTGAAAATACCCCGCTTCCTCCGGCACGGGCTTCAGGCAGTAATCGATCTGATAAAAGAAGGCTGGCACCGGGTTTTTGTGCTGGTTTTCCACGGTGAGCTTAGCCCCTTTGCGGAACGGCATGGGGAAATAGCAGTTAAATCCCCGGCTGGGATTCACCGCAATGGGCAGGGAATTGACCAGACAGCCCTGGGCAAACCCGCAGCAGAAGAAGTCTCCCAAAGGCGCCTCCACCGAGGGCTTCTCCTCCCCGTCCCAGTACATGCGCAGCACCAGATCCCGCAGCACAAAGCAGTCGGCGTCGCTGGTCCGGTCCGTCACGGTGATCCAAATGTGGGAGATCACGCCGGAGCCTTCTATCTCTCCCAGCAGGGCGGTCTCTCCAGGCTGTATCTCTCCCAGGCAGGGAGATCCCTTCCGGGAAGGGCCCAGCCCGCTGGAGGCCATGCCGCCTCTCCCCTTTTCCCCCCGGGGGTTTTCTCCGTTGATCGCCCGGCTCTGCCCTCCGGTGAGCAGCGCCAGGGAGTCCCATCCAAAGCCAAACATACAAACATCCTCCTTCGCTAGCTATATTTTTTGCATTATACCACAAAGCCCCTCCTGCTGCCAGAGATTTTCTCGGGACATTTTGCCCCGACGCCTTGACATTTTTCGCCCACATGGTATGCTGAACACAAGCTTGTTTGAAGATTTGGAAAGGGGAACCTTGCATGAAACTCACCGTACTGGGCAGCTGCTCCGGCACCGAGCCCCAGCCAAACCGCCACCAAACCTCCGTCGCCGTGGAGACCGGGGGAAAGCTGTTTTATGTGGACGCCGGGGAAAACTGCTGCTATTCCTCCTATTTGGGAGGCATCGACCAAACCCGCACCGCCGCTGTTTTTATCACCCACACACACATGGACCACGTGGGCGGCCTGCCCCATCTGCTGTGGAACCTGCGCAAAATCTGCACCCTCTCCCCGGAAAACCAGGAGGCCATGCAGGGGAGGACCATCGAAGTCCACATGCCGGACCTGTCTGTCTACGCCGGGGTGCGGGCCATGCTGCTGGCCAGCGAAGGCCACTACGACACCGTGTTCCGCCTGGAACCCCACATGCTCCGGGACGGGGCCGCCTTTCACCGGGACGGGATCACCTTCACCGCTTTTCACAACCTGCACCTGGGCGTGCCCGCCCCGGGGACTTCTTGGAAGAGCTATTCTTTCCTGTTGGAAGCAGAGGGGAAAAAGGTGCTCTTTTCCGGGGATTTCCGGGACCTGTCCGAGCTGCTCTCCCACATGAAAGGTGCGGATCTGGTCTTCTTGGAGACGGGCCACCACCGAGCCGCCTCCCTGTGCTGGGAGCTGAAAAACTCCGGCATCCGCACCGGAAAGCTGGTGTTCTACCACCACGGAGTGGAGATTCTGCAGGACTTTTCCGGGGAACTCCAGGCCGCCCGGGCCATTTTAGGCGACCAGGTGGAATTCGCCGACGACGGGTCCGTCTACCAGCTGTAACACAAAGCGCATACAAAAAAGGCTGTTCCCTCTGAACAGCCTTTTTCTTTTCTGTGCCGGAGACTTACACCTGCACCTTTCCCGCCAAGATGTTCTTGTAGTCCTCCAGGTTCTGCTCCAGCAGCGTGGGGGTGTCCAGACCGTAGGGACATTTGCTCTTACACTGGCCGCAGTGGAGGCAATCCTCAATTTTCATCATCATGGCCTGGCTCTCCGGGGTCAGCCAGTTGGCGGAGGGGCTGCGGCGGATCAGCTGGCTCATGCGGGCGCACTGGTTGATGGTGATCCCCACCGGGCAGGGCATGCAGTAACCGCAGGCCCGGCAGAAGTTGCCGATCAGCTCTTTCCGGTCCTTCTCGATGACCGCCTGAATCTCCGGGTCGTCCATGGTGGGGGGATTGTCGATGTAGGAGATGAACTCGTCCAGCTCGTTCTCCTTCTGCACCCCCCAAATGGGCAGGGCGTTGTCAAACTGGGCCTGCCAGGCATAGGCCGCGGCGGAGTTGGTGATCAGCCCGCCGGAGAGGCCTTTCATAGAGATAAAGCCCACACCCTTCTCCTTGCACAGGTTGACCAAGGCAATGTCCCGGTCAGTGGCCAAATAGCAGAAGGGGAACTGCAGCGTGTCGTACAGACCGGAAGCGGCCGCTTCCTCCGCCACACCCAGCCGGTGGTTGGTGATGCCGATAAAGCGGATCTTCCCCTGCTTTTTGGCCTCCTCCATGGCCTCATACAGCCCGGTGCCGTCCCCAGGCTTGGGACAGAAGGCCGGGTTGTGGAATTGATAGACGTCGATGTAGTCTGTTTTCAGCAGGCGCAGGCTGGTCTCCAGATCCTTCCAAAAGCCTTCTACCGTGGTGGAAGGGGTCTTGGTGGCGATGTAGATCTTGTCCCGCACAGAGGAAAGGGCCAGGCCCATTTTTTCCTCGCTGTCGGAATAGGAGCGGGCCGTGTCAAAATAAGTGATGCCCGCCTCAAAGGCCTTGCGCAGCAGCATGCCGGCGTAGTCTGTGCTCACCCGCTGGATGGGCAGCGCCCCAAAGCCGTTTTTATTGACGGTGATTCCCGTCCTCCCCAAAGTGACCTGTTGCATAGTGGTACCGTCCTTTCTGTAGAATCTTGTTTCCTTCTGGCTATGCACATCCATTTTAGCACATAAAGTTCGGTTTAAGTCAAGGGCTTTCCAGAGGAGTTGCCCAAGCCCTCTGCCAGGAACTCCTCCGCCCGGTGGCAGGCGCACAGCCGCCCTGGCTCCACCTGGCGCAAAAGGGGTTTCTCCTGCCGGCAGCGCTCCCCGCAGGCAAAACACCGGGTGTGGAACGGGCAGCCCTCCGGCGGATGGGCCGGGCTGGGCAAGTCCCCGGACAGCACAATCCGTCCTTCCCCCTCTGCAGAGGCGGAAAACAGCGCTCGGGTATAGGGGTGCAGGGGATGCTGCACCAGGGCGCCGCAGCTGCCCAGCTCTACCAGCTCCCCCAAATACATGACTCCCACCCGGTCCGCCAGGTAGGAGACCACGTGCAAGTCGTGGGAGATAAACAGATAGGTCAGCCCCAGTTTCCGGCGAAGCTCCAGCAGCAGGTTGAGCACCTGGGCCTGCACGGACACATCCAGGGCAGACACCGGCTCGTCGCAGACCACAAACTCCGGATGCAGCACCAAGGCGATGGCGATGGCCACCCGCTGGCGCTGGCCCCCGGAAAGTTCCCCCGGCAGCCGGTTCCAGTAGGTTTCGTCCAAGCCCACAGCCCGCAGCATGTCCAGCGCCCGTTCCCGCCGCTCCTGGCGGCTTTGCCCCCATTTGTGAATCTGCAAAGGTTCCTCCACCAGCCACCCAATGGGCTTCAGAGGGTCAATGGAGGAGTAGGGGTCTTGAAAGATGATCTGCATGCTCCGGCAGAGGGCCTTTCTCTCCCGAGGGCTGGGCCGTGTCACGTCCCGGCCGTGGAACAGCACCTGCCCCTCCGTGGGCTCCAGCAGCCGCACCAGCATCTGCCCTAAGGTGGACTTGCCGCAGCCGGACTCCCCCACCAGCCCAAACACCTCCCCGGGAAAGATATCCAAGCTCAGGGAGCGCACCGCGCACACCCGTTCCCGGCCCTGGCGGAACTCTTTGGAAAGGCCCCGCAGCTGCACCAGAGGGGCGGAAGTTTCCTCCCGGATCGGGTCTCTCTCGGTTTGGGTCATGGGTTTATCGCCTCCTTTGCGTCCACACAGCGCGCGCCCTGGGTCCCTCGGACCGCCAAGGGCAGGGATTTTTCCCGGCAAACCTCCCGGCGGCGGGGACACCGGTCATAGAAGGGACAGCCCCGGCTGCGCCGCTCCTCTAAGGCGGGCACCGCCCCCGGAATGGAGGACAGAGGCGTCCCCCGCTTCTCCCAGGAGGGAATGGAATCCAGCAGCCCCTTGGTGTAGGGGTGCAGAGGCGAAGCCAGCACTTCCTCCGTGCTTCCCCACTCCACCAAACTGCCGGCATACATGAGATACACCCGGCTGCACAGCCGGCGCACCACCCCCAGGTCGTGGGAAATCAGCAGCACGGCGGTGCCCAGCTCCCGGTTCATCTGCAGCAGCAGCTCCATTATCTGGGCCTGGATGGTCACGTCCAGGGCTGTGGTAGGCTCGTCCGCCACCAGCAGCCGGGGCCGGTTGATCAGGGCCATGGCGATCATCACCCGCTGCCGCATGCCCCCGGACAGCTGATGGGGATACTCCTCATACAGCCGCTCCGGATCCGGCAGGCCCACTTGGGCCATGGCTTCCAGGGCCCGCCGGCGGGCCTCCTCCTTCCCGGCGCCGTGCATCCGGGCGGCCTCCCCCACCTGGCGTCCCACTTTCATCAAGGGGTTGAGGGCGGTCATGGGCTCCTGAAAAATCATGGCCAGATCCTTGCCCCGGTACCGGTCCCACTGATCCTGGGCCAAGCCGCCCAGCTCTGTGCCCCCCAAGAGGATCTTCCCCCGGGAAACCCGGGCGCCCGGAGGCAACAGCCCCAGGGTGGCCAAGGCGGTCAGGGTCTTTCCACAGCCCGACTCCCCCACCAAGGCCACCATTTCCCCGGGAGCCACGTGCAGTGTCACATCCTTTACCGCAGGATAGGACGCCCCACCCCGGGCAAATTCCACGGTCAAACCCTCCAGGGAGAGCACCGCTTCTTTGGGATCAGCCATGGCGGGTCACCTCCTGCAGGGCATCGCCCATCAGATTAAATCCCATCACCAGCAGCGTGATGGCCGCCGCGGGAATCAGCACATACCACCACGCCTGCAGCATCTCCCCCTGGGCCTCGCTGAGCATGCGCCCAAAACTGGGGGTGGTGGGTTCCATGCCCAGGCCCAAATAGCTGAGCCCCGCCTCGCTCATGACAGCCCCCGCAAACCCCAGGGCCCCGGTGACCACCAATTCCGGCGTCAAATGGGGGAGAATGTGACGAAACAGAATCCTTCCGTCCCCGGCCCCCCGGGCGCGGGCCGCCTTTACAAACTCTGCGTCCCGATACTGCAGGAAGCCGCCCCGGGCAATGCGGGCAAACCGGGGCACAGACATCAGCCCCAGGGCCAGCACCAGGTTCTGCAAGCCGTTGCCGAATACGGCGATCAGCATCAACGCCAGCAGCACCCCGGGAAAGGCCATCTGCACATCGATCAGCTTCATCACCACTTCGTCGATTTTTCCTCCATAATAGCCGGCCACTGCTCCGACCACGCCGCCCAGCACCAGGCCGAACACCACGGTGAGAGCTCCCACCAAAAACGAATAGCGCGCGCCCACCATCACCCGGCTGAGCACATCCCGGCCGAACTGGTCGGTGCCCAAGGGATGGGCCGGGGAAAAGAACGCCAAGGCGTGCTGGGTGTCCATGGCCTCCGGGTCATAGGGGGTGTAGAACAAACCCACCGTCATAAGCAGCAGCATCAGCCCCACCATGGCCGCACCCAAAAGGAAGGTCCCCTTGTGCAGGCACCGTTGCATCACCCTTTGAAAGCCCACATGCTTTCCCCCTTTCACTTGCGCCGAATACGGGGATCCACCACAGAATAGAACAGGTCCACCCCAAAGTTGCACACCACCACCAGCGCGGCCAAATACAAAACCAAGCCCTGGATCAACGGCAGGTCCCGGGAGTTGATCGAGGTGGCGATCAGCCGCCCGATCCCCGGCAAGGAGAACAGGTTCTCCACCAAAATACTCCCTCCCAGCACATCCGTAATGGTCATACCAAATACGGTCAACACGGGAATCAGGGAGTTGCGCAGCACATGTACCCGCAGGATCCTGGAGCCAGGCACCCCTTTGCTCCTGGCTGTTTTTACGTACTCCTGCCCCTCCTGTTCTAGGATGCTGGCCTGCACATAGCGGATCAGCACCGCTGCGGAGCCAAAGGCAATGGACACCGCCGGAAGGGTCAGGCTCTTCACACAGGCCAGGGGGTCTTGGGAAAAAGGCGTATACCCCATGGAGGGGAACCACCCCAACCCCACGGAAAAGACGCTGACCAGCAATACGCCCACACAGAAGGAGGGCACCGACAGCCCCAGCTGGGAGAGCAAGGACACCGGCAGGGCGTATTTCTTTTTGCTGTGGTGGGCCAGCCAAATGCCCACAGGCAGCCCCACCGCCGCCGTCAGCACCAGCGCGTACACAGCCAGTTGAGCCGTGACTCCCAGGGCGCTTCCCAGCAGTGCAGACACCGGCTGGTGATACCGGTAGGAGGTGCCCAAATCTCCCCGCAGCACCCCGCCCAGCCACTCTAAAAAGCGCAGAGGGGCCGGCCTGTCCATGCCCAGCTCCTCACGCAGCTGCTGCAGCTGCAAAGGGTCTGCGTCCACCCCCAAGATGACCCTGGCCGGATCTCCGGGCAGGATTTGAAACACCAGGAAGGTGAGCAGAGACACCAAAAACAAGGTGACCAGAAAGCCGGCCACCTTCCGCACGTAATAGGCCATAGATCCCCCTCCTTTTGTTCCGGCCGCCCAGGTCTTCCGACCCCCGGAAGCCCCTTGGAAAAGCGTCCCTTTCCCGGGAAGGGAACGCCGGCTTTGCGCCCGGCTGTCCCCGCTTACTCAGGCAGTCTCATAGTACAGCTTGCTGAAGTCCAAAAATCCCACCGGATAGAAGGTGTACCCTTTCAAATCCTTTCGGCAGGCCACCACCAAATTGGGGTCGCACAGAAAGACACCCGCCGCGTCCTGGGTGAGGATCTCCTGACAGCGCTTGTACGTCTCCGCCCGGGCTTCCGGATCCAGCTCTGTGGCGGCGCTGGCAAGCAGCTGGTCATATTCCGGGTTGGAATACCGGTAAAAATTCCGGTCGTAGTCGCTGGCAAACCGCCCCAGCACATCCTGGGGATCCAGCTTGCCGCTGAGCCCGATGATGGTGCCCTGGTAGTTGGCGTTGGTGTACACATCCTCCAGCCAGGTGGCCCACTCCACCGTTTCAATCTCCATGGTGATCTGCAGAGGGCGCAGCTGCTGGGCAAGGATTTGGGCGGTGTCTATGTGGGGCTGGTAATTGGAGGGCACCTTCACCGTAAAAGTGAAGCCGTCCCCCAAGCCTGCCTCGTCCAAAAGGGCCTGGGCCTTTTCCAAATCCGTGTCGTACGTCCCTTCCAAACTGTCGTTGTAATAAGTCTCCATCACAGGGCTGAAATTGGTGTACAGCTTGGTGGCATAGCCGCCGAACACACTGTCCACAATCTGGTCCTTGTCCACGGCGTAGCTGATGGCCTGGCGCACCCGCACGTCGTCAAAAGGCGCTTGGGAATTGTTCAGCGCCAAAATCTGCACCATGTTCTGGGGGGCGTTGACAATGTCAAACTGACCCTCCAGCACCTGGGCGTCGTCGGCCTCAATGGAGGCCACATCCAAACTGCCCGACTGCAGCGCCGACACCACCGCAGCCGGATCCGTCATAATGTAGATCTCCGCCCGGTCAATGCGGGGCATTTTTTCCTGGTCGTAATAGTCCGGGTTCTTTTCCAGCACCACCCGCTGGGCAGGGGTGTACTCCACAAACCGAAAAGGTCCCGTCCCCACCGGATGGGTGGCCTGCTCCTCGTACCCCTCCGGCAGAATGGGCTCGATGTTCAAGGCCAAAAACGCCGCGGAGGGCTGCTTCAAATGGACCACAAAGGTGTGCTCATCCGACGCTTCCACGCTCTCTACCACGGTGAAGTCACTGGAAAGAGGCTCTTCCCCGTCCAGTCCCGCCAGGCGGTTGTAGGTGTAGACAGCGTCCTCCGCCGTAAATTCCTTTCCGTTGTGGAACTGCACCCCTTCCCGCAGGAAAAAGGTGTAGGTCAGGCCGTCGGAAGCCACCTCCCACCGCTGTGCCAAACCGGGGACAATAGCCCCCGTCTCGTCGAACGAGCACAGCCCTTCAAACACATTGTGGAAAATCGCCTCTGTATCCGTGGCGGCAGACTGCCAAGGGTCCAGGCTGTCCGGCTCCGAGCCAATATTCATGCGCACCACAGCCGTGTCCGCCTCCCCCGAGGAGGCTGTTTCCCCCTGGCTGCCGCATCCTGCAAAAACAACCGGCAGCAAACAGAACGCCAGCACCAGGCCAAGCACTCTTTTTTTCATCGCGTACGTTCTCCTTCCGTTCTCTGTATGGTCCACGCTCTTTTCCAGCCACTGTGGGTAGTGTGCCCGGACCTTCTTGCGTATTTTCACGTCTCCGCTCTCCCGCCGCCTCTTTCTAAGAAAAAGGGCGCAAAACAGCGGCGGCTGTTAAATCCGGGTAAATTATACCACAAATCTGCAAGGTTGTGTAGCCTGCCTTTCCCTTTGCACCGCCCCGTTGCCCACTTTTCTTCAAAAAACCGGGGAAAAAATTTAAAAATCCCCGTTGACAATCCGCCAGTCCGGTGCTATAATAGTCAAGCGTTGAGGCGTGAGCCTTATAAAATGCAGGTGTGGCGGAATTGGCAGACGCGTATGGTTCAGGTCCATATGAGCGCAAGTTCATGCAGGTTCAAGTCCTGTCACCTGCACCAGGTCGAGTACTCATAAGGGTACTCGACCTTTTTTATGCCCCGTATGGATTGCCGCTCCTCCCCGCAAAAAGTCATGCCCAGCTGCTCGGTTGCAAGCGCCCTCGCTTACGTCTCGCTGTCGCTACCAACTTTTTGCGGTGGAAGGGCATTGCCCTTCGGTCCTCTATTTCGTCACCCTAACCCAAGCCGAGTGCTCAGCAGGGTACTCGGTTTTTTTCCCATCTGTACCTGTCCGCTGCACCTTATCTGCACAAAAGGGAGCCCTCTCTGGGAGCGCTCCCTTTTGTATCTCTTCGGGGGATTCACCCCAGGGGTACGGAATTTCCTCTTTCCCCAGCGCTGGGCTTTTGGGATCCGGCATTTTTTCACTTTCCCCTTCTCTGCCACGCTTCGATTGTCATCACCGGCCCCGCTTTTTCCCGTGCGTTTGGGGTCCTGTACGTTTTTCCTTGCCTGGGTTGCGAAGGAGCAGCCGGGTCTCGCCTGGGTTGAGGGAGGGAAGCACCACCGCCACCCGAGGATGGGCAAACTCTTCCCGCACCATATCCCGCAGAACCGTTCCCCGCTGGTATCCGTGGATCACCCGCAGCTCTTGGACTTCTTCCGGGGCTTGGTTCAACCAGCCCTCCAAAAGCATGCGGGCCTCCCGTTCGTACACCCCGTGGAGATCCACCACCGCCACGGGCCCCTCTCTTTTAAAGCGCACCCTACATTCCTCCCAGAAAAGCTTTACGTTTCCTCTTAGTATACATCCCTCTGGGAGAGATGTGCAAGAGCCCGTCCCCAACAGCAAAGGGCCGCCCCCCAAAGGAACCGCCCTTTTTCTCTTACGCCAGCACACGGAAATTCTTCCACTTGCCGCTTTTATACCGAATGGCCAGGATGACCGCTTTGATGCACCAATCTCCCGCCATGGCAAAGGCGATGCCGATCACGCCCCCCTGCATCCACACGCCAAAGAGAATGGACAGCGCCACCCGGCAGACCACGGTGCAGAACAGGGAGATATACATGGTGAACTTCACATCTCCCGCTGCCCGCAGCCCATTGGAGAAGGGTCCGGACAGGGGAAAGGCCACTGCGTTGAACAAGTTGTGGATCACCACCAGGAGCAGCACCAACTGTTTGGCCTCCTCCGACAGGTCATAGAGCAGCAGCAACAGCGGCGTTCCGGCCAACACCAGCCCGTTCCACAAAATAGAGATGAAGAACGTCAGCCGGGTCAGCTTGCGCATGTAGTAATCCGCCGCGTCCACATCTTGGGCGCCCATACACTGGCCGATCACGGTGATAAACGCCGGACCCAAAGCCCCGCCGACCAAAGCCGCCAAAGACCAGATGCTCTGGGCCACCCCGTTGGCGGCGATCTGCACAGTCCCAAACATAGCCGTAATGGAGCTGAGCGCCACTTTGGCCAGCTGGAACAGCCCGTTCTCAATGGAGTTTGGCACGGCGATCCCCAGCAAGCGCCGGATCATGGACCCATTCCAGGTCAGTATATTCTTCCACGCCAGGTAGATGGAGTTCTTCTTGGAGAAGCAGAGCACGGTCATGATCACCGCCGCAACCATGCGGGAAATGGTGGAAGGCCAGGCCACGCCAGCCACGCCTGCGTGCAGCACAAAGATGCCAATGGCGTTGCCCACCACGTTGATGGCGTTCATCACCAGAGAGACATTCATGGTCACATGGGTCTTGCTCATGCTCCGGTACAGAGCGGCCCCGGCGTTATACACAGCCAGCGCCGGATAGGAATAGGCGGAAATCCGCAGATAGATCAAACTGGCCTCCATAACGTCTGGCTCCACCTGGCCGAAGAGCAGCTGCAGCAAGGGTTGGTCGAACACCAGCGCCACTGCCATGCACACCACGGAAAACAGGAACGAAACTGTGTACAGCTGTCCGGAGGCCAAGTTGCCGTTTTTGGGATCCCCATGGCCAATATATTGGCTGACGACCACTGCGCCTCCCGAGGCCAAAGCGGTGAATAAGTAGATGAAAAACGTGTTCAGCATGTTCACCAGGGAGACGCCGGAAACAGCGGCTTCTCCCGCATAGCTGACCATCATGGTATCCGCAATGCCCACCAGCATGGCCAGAAACTGCTCCCCAAACAGGGGCAAAATCAACAGCTTTAAATCCCGGTTGGAGAACAGCTGCCTCTCGGGAGCAATCTGCGTCTTTGGCTCCACAATCCAATTCCACAAGCGCTGCACCATGTTCCACACCTCGCAAATTTCCAGGGGAAAACCGTCTGTTCCCCCTCTCTTTGGCTTTATTGTACCAGGGGAGGACAGCAATGTCCAATACTTAAGTACTATCTGCCACCATGCCCTGTGAGCATGCATGGAAGGCTTTTCCCTTGAACGATGCTTTTCTCCATGGGCTGCCCTCCCCCGACGGTCTCCAGACGCCTCTACAAACAACAAAACGCCCCGAAAACCAAGGCAAAACCAACCTTCTTTTCGGGGCGTATGCGTATTTATTCGTTTCCGCAGAACCGGTGCTTACTTCGTCTTCTCCAGGGGATGGTAGCAAGCCACTTTACGGCCAGGAGCAATCTCTTTGAGCTCCGGACGGTCCTTGCGGCACTCTTCCGTTGCATAGGGGCAGCGGGGAGCAAACTTGCAGTAGGTGATGGAGTATTCCTTGTCCTCCATGTCGGGAAGGACCAGGTCCTCTTTCCACTTATCGCCTACGCGGGGAACCGCGTTCATCAGCAGCTCCGTGTAAGGATGGGCGGGCTCATCCATAATGTCCTTGGCAGAGCCGTATTCGATCAAGGTGCCGCGATACAGGGTGGCAATGTAGTCGGATACGTAGTAAGCCGTGGACAGGTCATGGGTGATGTAGATAAAGGAGATCTTATACTTATCCCGCAGCTCCTTAAACAGGTTGACGATGTTCATCTTCATGGAGGCGTCGATAGCCGCCACAGGTTCGTCCGCAATGATCAGCTTCGGCCGGGTGATCAGGGCGCGGGCAATGGACACACGCTGCAGCTCACCACCAGAGAACTGGGTGGGGTACTTGCCCTTGACAACTGCCAGGGACATACCCACGCTCTTCAAAGCTTCGTCCACCAGCTTGGTGGCCTCTTCCTTGTTCTTGGCAATGCCCAACCGCAGAGCGGTGTTGAACAGATAGGAGTCCACCACTTTACGGGCGGAGAAAGACTCGTAGGGGTTCTGGAAAATCGGCTGCACATCCAGCTTAAACTGTTTGTGGTTGTAAGATTTCTTATCCTTGTAGGACTTGCCGTCCAGGATGATATCGCCCATGTCCGGGGTGTGCAGGCGGAGCACCATCTTGCACAGGGTGGACTTACCGCAGCCGGACTCGCCCACAACCGAGAGGATTACAGGCTTGTCTGCATCAATGGACAGGGAGACATCGTCAATCGCCACCAGCTTCTTGCCGCGCAGCATGCCGCCGATACGGAAGATTTTGCTGACGCCGTTGATTTCCAACAATTTGTTAGCCATTCTTCTGCACCTCCTCGTTGAGCAGATGGCAGGCCGCAAACCGTCCGGGTTTTACCTCGCGGAACACGGGGACCTCAGACCGGCAGCGGTCCGTTGCATGGGGGCAGCGGGGCGCGAAACGGCATCCGGGAGGGGGGCTGGCCAAGGCCGGCGGACGTCCGGGAATACCCACGCGCTGGCTTCTGTCGCCCACACGAGGCAGGGCGTTTACCAGCATGGTGGTGTAGGGATGCACCGGATCGTTAAAGATATCCTCTGTCTTGCCCAACTCTACCACACTGCCGGAATACATAATGGCCATGCGGTCTGTAATCTGATAGTGCACGCCCATGTCGTGGCTGACGATCACCATGGTGTTCTTCAGCTGCTTCTGCAGGTGCGTCAGCATCATCAGAATACCACGCTGCACCACCACGTCCAAAGCGGTGGTAGGTTCGTCTGCCAGCACCAGGCGGGGTCCCATGAAGGTGGCCAAAGCGATGATCACGCGCTGGCGCATACCGCCGGACAGCTGGAAGGGGAACGCCTCCAACACATCGGGAGAAAGGCTCAGCTCTTCCAAATACTTGCCCACGCGAGCCAGGGTTTCCTGCTCGGTCTCGTTTTTCCGGTCCTCCTTGGGAATGGAGTCCAAGAACTGCTGCTTCAAGCGGACAATGGGGTTCAGCACGCTCTGCGCGGCCTGCGGCACATAGGAAATGTTGTTCCACCAGGTCTTGCGGATGTCCCCGGACTCAAAAGAAAACTTTTGTCCATTCTTTTCACCGCTGAAGATGACCTTACCTTGGTCAATCACCAAGGGAAATTCCACGATATCATACAGGGTCTTCAGCAGGGTGGTCTTGCCGCAGCCGGACTCGCCCGCAATGCCGAAGATTTCGTTGTCGTTAATCGTAAAATTCAAGTCTTTCAAGACATGAATATCACCATTTACGGTTTGATAAGAAGCGGACAGATTTTCGACTTTTAGCATATTCGTTACCTGCCTCTCTTCATGGATAGATAGTCGTTGTAGCCGGTGATCAGCATAAACAGACCAACAAACAGAATCACAGTGGCCACAATGGGCGAGCCGATCCACAGCCAGTGGCCGCCCAGGATGGCGTTATAGCTTCTCGCCCACTGGATCATGTTGCCCAGGGAAACCAGGTTGCCGGGGGACAGGCCCAACACAGCCAAGCTGGACTCCGAGCCGATGGCGGACAGAACCGCGTTCATGAAGTTGGACAGGGACCAGGTCAGGGCGTAGGGCAGGATCTCCGTCACAACGATCTGCACCGTGTTCTCGCCGGAGAACCGTGCCGTGTGGATAAAGTCGCGCTCCTTAATGCTCAGGGCCATGGAGCGGATCTGCCGGCTGGGCCAGGCCCACGCGAACATGGCCAGGACCAGGGCCATCAGGATGACCGTGGAAGAACCCTTCATCAGAGAGGTCATCATGATGAGGATGGGCAGCTGGGGGATCACCACGAAAGTGTCGGTGACGATCATCAGGATACGGTCCAGGACGCCACCGACAAAGCCGGCCAGAAGACCTACGAACACGCCCACCACGGTGCCCAAAAAGGCCACGATCAAGCCGATGACCAGGGAGTTGTGGATGGACTCGATCAACAGCCAGAGGACGTCCTGGCCCATGCCGGTGGTGCCCAGCCAGTGGGACGCGGACGCGGGCAGGTAGTTCTCATAGGTGTTGTAAGTAAAGGGGTCGATATGGGGGATGTAGTACACCACAAAGCCGAGGATCACAAAGAACAGGGTGATGATCAAGCCGGCTTTTAAACGCAAATTGGCTAAACTCCAGAATTTTTTCATGTGCCTCTCCCTCCTTAGCTATAGCGGATCCGAGGATCGATGAAGGGATACACCAGGTCCACAATCAGGGTGGCGGTGGAGATGGCCACAATGGAGATGGTGATACATCCAAGGATCATGTTGTAGTCAGACTGGAGAATGGCATTCTGGATCAGAGTACCGACGCCAGGATAGCCGAAGATGATCTCGGTCATGATGGAGCCGCCGAACACGCCGCCCAAGCTCATGGCCAAAGCCGTGATCTGGGTCAGGATGCAGTTGCGGAACACATAGCTCATGCCGATGCGGCCCTCAGAAACGCCACGGTACCGGGCGAAGCTGACGAAGTCCTCCTCGGAGGTGGTCAGCGCCAGGGACTTCATGGAGATGATCTGCCAGCCGGTGCCCACCAGCAGCAAGCTCAACGCGGGCAGGATCGAAGCGTGCAGCAAAGATCCCAGCCACTGCCAGAAGGTGCCGCGGGTCAGCAGGGTGGTGGAGATGGGGAACCATCCCAGCACGTAGGCGAAGAAGATCTGAAGGATCAGGGCGATCAGGAAGTAGGGGATAGGATAAATGCAGATGGCGATACTTTCCATTATCTTGGACGACCGCGCATTCTTCCTAAAGCCGGCCAGCAAGCCGATGAAGTTGCCGATGACCCAGCCCAGCAGGGTGGAGGTCAGGGACAGGCCCAGGGTGTAGGGCAGGTTGCGGCCGATGATGCTGGTAACAGGCTCCGGATAGCTCATCAAAGAGGGGCCGAAGTCAAAGTGGAACAGGCCGTTCCACAGGAAAGAGCCGTACTGCTGCAGCAGGGAGCCTTCCAGGCCGAACTGCACTCTCAATTGGCTGCGCAGCGCTTCCATTTCCGCGGGATCCATGTTGCCGGAACGGGACTGCATCTGGGCAATCATGTTCTCAACAGGGTCCGAAGGGAACATACGGGGAATGAAGAAAATGAATGTGACACCAATCCAAATCGTCAATGCCCACGCAAGAAGACGCTGCAAAAAGAATGTTCTGAATTTCACAGCTACACTTCCTTATCTTTGTAAAATTGAGTCATGAACAGAAAAATAGGAGTCAAATAAAAACATCCGAGTGATGTTTCTTATATGCAAATAAGAGAGAGAGGCGCGGTTTTCCGGTCTTCGTAAAGCACGCGCCTCTCTTCCCCCATTCACATTAAATTATACGGACTTAAGTCAAACTAAATTTTTGTTAATGGCTCGTTCAAGCTATCACTTCGCAACGGGAGTGATGTAGGGCAGCATGTACTTGAAGCAGCTCCACCACCACCAGGGACCGTTGTAGGGATTCTCAGAATCGGGATAGCCCTCCCAGTAAGTGCAGTTGGTGGGAACGAACTTGGTGCCGTTGGTCACGTTGATGTAAGGCATGTCCTCCACAGCAGCTTCCAGCAGATCCACGGTGGTCTCATAGGCCTCGTCGGAGGCGGGGTCCATGTTGGCCAGCGCGTGCAGGTCGTCGGAAACACGCTGGTTGTCCCAGCGCAGGCCCTGGCCGGAACCAGTCTCGCCCAGAGGCTTAATCAGCTGGTTGTCAAAGCCAGACAGAGCGGAGTACAGGTCGGAGGTGATACCGCCGGAGGGCCAGTAGCCAGCCACGTAGTAGTTGCCGGTGCCGCCGTCCACGTCCCAAGTAGCCTGGGACTTGGACACCAGGTTGCAGCTCAGGCCGAAGTCGGTCCACTGGTTGTAAGCGGCCTGGATGGTACGGGAAGCCTGCCATTCGGTGTCAGCCAGGTAGCAAACTTCCATGGTGAAGGGCTCGCCCTCAAAGTACCAGCCGTCGTCGCGCTTCTCCAAGCCAGCCTTCTCCAGCAGCTTGGTGGCAGCCTCATCGTTCTTCTTCCACCAGCCCACGCCGAACATTTCCTGGACCTCTTCCTCGGAGAGGTCGCCCATGCCCAGGCTCTCGGCCATCTGCTGAGAAATGGTCTCGTCAAAGGGCTTGTAGGTGGTGCCATCGCCCAGATCCAGCTCGAAGTTCTTCAGGAAGTCGAGCATGGGGATGGTGTAGGTCTCCTGCTCGTAAGCCGTGTTGTTCAGCAGCGGGATGGGAGCCGCACGGCCAGCGCCGGAGAAGATGTTCATGGACAGGTTCTGGAAGTCCAGAATCAGGGTCAGAGCCCAGCGGAAGTCCGCGTTGTTGTAAGGAGCGCCCTGGCCGTGGGAGAAGACGATGGACTTAGCGCCCGGGTCGTCGTTGTAGGCGTAGGGGAACTCGGGGTACCAGCACTTGATGTTGGGGTTGGTCTCGTTCATGGTCTGGAACTCTTCCATGGTCACTTCGCAGAGCACGTCCACATCGTTGGTGGTCATCAGCATCTGCTTGGTGGAGGAGTCGCCCAGAGCGCGGAACCACACGTAGGGAGCAGGGGTCTGATCCTCGGTGATGCCGTAGTGATCAGCGCCTGCCACGCCCAGAACGGAATCATACCAGTCGTCGCGCAGCTTGTACAGCACCCAGTCGCCGTTGGGGTCGTAGTCCTCTACAGTGTAGGGGCCGGCCACCACGGGTTTCTCGTCCTTGAACTGGGTCACGTCGGCCTGCTGGGAGTAGATGTGCTCGGGAACGATCCGGTAGTCACAGCCCCACACGGAAATGCCGTACCGCATGGTCAGACGGGGGAAGGTCTCGGTCATCTTGAAGACCACGGTGTAGTCGTCGGTGGCCTCAACAGAGTCGATGTACAGGTTGGTAGCGGAGGAAGCGCCGATAGCGCTGTTCTCCTTGATCATGTTGAAGGTGAAGGCCACGTCCTCAGCGGTCAGGTCCTCGCCGTCGGACCACTTGATGCCCTCGCGGATCTTAACGGTCCACTCGGTGTAGTCCTCGTTGGGGGTGCCCATGTCAGCGGCAACCTCGGGGAACTGCTCGCCCTTGACGGAGTCCATCTCCCACAGGTGGGCGCTCAGCAGCTGGTGAATACCCATGCCGGTGGTGGTGCCCATCATGTAGGTGTTGAACTGTCCGGGAGTGTCGGTGGGGGTCTGGGTCTCGACGATCAGAGTCTGGGACCGCTCGGTGCCCACCTGGGTGGTAATGCCGTCGCCGGCCAGAGCGCCCGTAGAGGCCTCGCCGCCGTCGTCGGTGCTTGTGGTCCCGCTGGTAGTGCTGGTGTCACCGCTGGTGGTGCCGCTGGTGGTGCCGCTGGTGGTGGTATCGCCGCCGCAGCCGCTGAGCGCCAGGGTGAGAAGCATGACCATCGCGAGCACAAGAGCAATCGTCTTCTTTCTCATGGTTCATCCTCCTTAAGATGAATAAAGTGGTGTATGGAACCCCAAAAAATCGGGGCCAGAGGCATAAAAGGCCTTGGAACCCGTTCCGGAAAGCACCCGGTGAGTTCCGCCGCCAGGGACCTCCCTCCCTGACAGCCGGCCATGCTCTGCGATAGAATGTGTTCGCTGGGGAAGCTCCCCAGCGCTTTTCTCTTCCAGGGACGCTCCCTGGAACCCGCGCTCTTCCGGACGGCGCCGGCCTCCTCTCCCAATACATCCTTTTCCCCTGCCTGCGGCTATTCCGCAGACAACCTGTGTGCCTTCCTTCTCTCCAAATCATTTCATTCTGCCGAGAAATCCTTAAACACAGCAGGTTTTTTTAGTACATATTACTTTATGTTGTCATGATAACACTTGCGGGAAGGATTGTCAACCGTTAGAATCTCCATTTCTTTTCGAAAATTATATGCAAAAATATACATTTTTCCGTTTCGTCAGTTTAAATAACAGCAGGAAAATTCTGATCTTTTCAGCTTATTTCCATGTTAGAAATTTGCATGAATATCCGGATAATGTTAGAAAAATTTTTCACAAAAATTTCTCTCCTCCCGGAAAAATCCCCAGAAAATGGTCGTTCAGCGGAAAACGCAACTGTGGAAAACTCCCGAAAAAATATGAATTGTTACAATATTGTCATGTTTCGCTTTTTCCACTCCCCCTGTGTTTCCAACAAATACAGCTGTCCCTTCCTTATAAGAAATGCCCAAGGGGGATGACATGGCGGCATTCTGCTGGTATAATCGATCATACTACCAGTGTGTGGGAGCCAGGAGCACCCCCTGTCTTCTTGGGTGACAGATCGAGGGGAATGGGCAAAAAAGCGACACAGGCCCCCATCTGTCCCGTGACAGGGAAACCTTCCATCCCTATAATAGGACACACACTACACAAGGAGGATTGGTACACGTTGACACCCCATTCTGACTCGCTGAAGTCACTTTTGCAAAGCCTGGGGACATCGCCCACGGAGGGTCTCAGCTCCTCCCAGGCGGCAGAGCGCCTCTCCCAGCACGGAGAGAACCGCCTGAAAGAGGCAAAGAAAAAGACAAACCTGCAGCGTTTTTTTGCCCAGTTTAAGGATGTGATGATCGTCATCCTGCTGCTGGCTGCGGCCGTAAGCTTTGTGGTGGCCTGCTTTGGGCACGACCCCATGGAGTTTTTCGAGCCGGTGCTCATTTTGCTCATTGTGGTCTTAAACGCCTTGCTGGGCATGATGCAGGAGTCCAAGGCGGAAAAAGCCATGGACGCCCTCAAAAACATGTCCGCTCCCCACGCCCGGGTGATGCGGGATGGGAAAGAGCAGGTCATTGACGCCACCCAGCTGGTGCCCGGGGACATTATCCGTCTGGAGGCCGGGGACTTTATCCCCGCCGACGCCCGCCTTCTGAAAAGCGTCAGCTTAAAAAGCGAGGAGTCCGCCCTCACCGGAGAGAGCGTCCCCGCGGAGAAGGACGCAGGCGCCGTGGTGGAGGAAAAGGCCGGCGTGGGCGACCGGAGCAACATGGTGTTCTCCGGCTGCAGCGTCACCTATGGCACGGCCACCGCCGTGGTCACCGGCACCGGCATGAACACGGAGATGGGCAAAATCGCCGGCCTGCTGGAAGGGGAAGAGGATGGCCAGACCCCCTTGCAGCAAAAGCTGGCCCAGCTGGGCAAGTATCTGGGCATTGTGGCCCTGGCTGCCTGCGCCGTCATCTTTGTGGTGGGCCTTTTCAACGGCATCCCTGTGCTGGAAATCTTTATGACCGCCGTTTCCCTGGCGGTGTCCGCCATTCCGGAAGGGCTGCCGGCCATTGTCACCATTGTGCTGGCCATCGGCGTCCAGCGGATGGTGAAGAAAAACGCCTTGATCCGCCGCCTGCCTGCGGTGGAAACCCTGGGCAGCGCTTCGGTGATCTGCTCGGATAAAACCGGCACCCTCACCCAGAACCGCATGACCCTTGTCAAACTCTGGGTCAACGGCGAAGGGGAGCTGGAGGCCGTCTCCTCGGAGAACAGCCCGGCGGCCCGGCAGCTGCTCCAGTACGGCGCCCTGTGCTGCGACGGCTCCGTGGTGTACAAAGAGGACGGCACCGAACAGCACATTGGCGATCCCACCGAAACCTCCATTTTGGTGGCGGCCCACAAAAACGGCATAGAGCAGGAGAACTTGAACAGCCAATACCCTCGCCTGGCGGAACTGCCCTTTGACTCCGACCGAAAGCTGATGACCTCCGTCAACCAGATCGACGGAAAATTGGTGGCCATTGTCAAAGGCGCCTTCGACATGATGACCAGCCGGTGCGTCTCCGGCGACCTGGAAGCCGCCAAGGAGAAAAACGACGAAATGAGCCGGCAGGCCTTGCGGGTGCTGGCCGTGGGCTACAAGATCCTGGACCAAGTCCCTGAGAACCCCACCAGCGAAGAGCTGGAAAACGGCCTGACTCTCCTGGGCTTGGTGGGCATGATCGACCTACCCCGTCCCGAGGCCAAGGCCGCTGTGGCCACCTGCCGCCAGGCCGGCATCAAACCGGTGATGATCACCGGCGACCACGTGGTGACCGCTTCCGCCATCGCCAAAGAGCTGGGCATCCTCCAGGAAGGAGACCGAGCCATCACCGGCGCAGAGCTGGACGCCATGAGCGAGGAGCAGCTGGACCGGGAGGTGGAGAACATCTCGGTCTACGCCCGGGTGTCCCCGGAAAATAAAATCCGCATTGTCAAGGCCTGGCAGCGCAAGGGCCAGGTGGTCTCCATGACCGGCGACGGCGTCAACGACGCCCCCGCCCTCAAGGCCGCCGACATCGGCTGCGCCATGGGCATCACCGGCACGGACGTGGCCAAGGGCGCCGCGGACATGACCCTCACCGACGACAACTTCGCCACCATTGTGGACGCCGTGCGGGAGGGCCGGGGCATCTACGCCAACATCAAAAAGGTGGTGGGCTTCCTGCTGGGCACCAACATCGGCGAGGTGCTCACCGTGTTCTTTGCCATGATCCTGTGGCACAAGACGCCCCTGCTCTCCATGCAGCTGCTGTGGATCAACCTGGTGACGGACAGCCTGCCCGCCATCTCCCTGGGCATGGAGGCTGTGGAAGCCGACGTGATGGACCACAAGCCCAAGCCCAAGGACGAGGGCATCTTCGCCCACGGCCTGGGGGTTCAGGTGGTGCTGCAGGGGTGTATGTTCGCCCTGCTGACCCTGATCGCCTTTGTGCTGGGTGAGCGCACCGGCGGCAGCTTGGAGGCCGGCCAAACCCTGGCCTTTATGGTGCTGGCCCTGACCCAGATTGTGCAGGCCTTCAACATGCGCAGCCAGCACTCCCTGTTCCACATCGGCCCCTTCTCCAATAAGAAGCTCAACAGCGCCGCGCTGCTGAGCCTGGCGCTGGTGTGCCTGGTGCTGTTCACCCCGGTGCGCATCGCTTTCGGGCTGGTGCTCCTGCCTGGTTGGCTGTACTTGGCCGGCCTGGGCTTGATTTTGGTGCCCCTGGTGGTTATGGAGCTGGCCAAGGCGGTAGGCCTTGTGCGCAACCGCCACCACTCCTAAAGCGGGCCGTCTCCCCCTTCGCCCTCTATATATAGTATACCTGGCCCCAGAACGACCAAGGTTCCCCCTATGACCAGCGCCCCTGTGAAAGGATCACAGGGGCGCTGATGGTTTCTCTCTCAACTTTGCTCAAACTGGCTGTTGTACAACTCCGCGTAAAAACCGCCCTGTGCCAGAAGGCTGTGGTGGTCGCCTTGCTCCACAATGTGCCCGTCCCGCATGACCAAAATCACATCCGCATCCCGAATGGTGGAAAGCCGGTGGGCCACGATAAAACTGGTGCGGCCCTCCATCATGCGGGCGAAGGCCTTTTGAATGCGAATCTCCGTGCGGGTGTCAATGGAGGAGGTGGCCTCGTCCAAAATCAACAGAGGCGGCAGACAGAGCATCACCCGGGCAATACACAGCAGCTGTTTCTGGCCCTGGCTGATGCTGCCCCCCTCGCCGCCGATCACCGTGTCGTACCCCTGGGGCAGCCGCTGAATAAAGCTGTGGGCGTGGGCGGCTTTGGCGGCCTGCACCACCTCTTCCAAGGTGGCGTCAGGCCTGCCGTAGGCGATGTTCTCCCGCACCGTGCCCTCTTTGAGCCAGGTGTCCTGCAGCACCATGCCAAAGCTGCGCCGCAGGCTCTTGCGGGTGATCTGCCGGGTGTCGGTGCCGTCCACTTGGATGGAACCCCCCTGCACCTCGTAAAAGCGCAGCAGCAGGTTGATCACCGTGGTCTTGCCGCAGCCGGTGGGCCCCACCAGCGCCACCCGCTGGCCCGGCTGCACCTGCAGGGTAAAGTCCTCGATAAGCCGCTGGCCCGGCCGGTAGGAAAAGTCCACATGGTCGATATCCACCTGGCCCCGGGCCCCTTCCAGCACCTGGGCGTCCGGCCCGTCGGGCAGCTGGGCAGGCTCTTCGATCAGCTCGAACACCCGGCCGGCGCAGGCCAGGGCGTTTTGCAGCTCGGTGACCACCCCGGAGATCTCGTTAAAGGGTTTGGTGTACTGGTTGGCATAACTTAAAAAGCAGGAGAGCTGGCCCACGGACAAGTTGCCGCTGACCACGGAAAGGGCTCCCACCACGCCCACGCCGGTGTACACCAGGGAGTTCACAAACCGAGTGGAGGGGTTGGTGATGGAGGAGAAGAAAATGGCCCGCAGGGAACACTTCCGCAGCCGCTCGTTGAGCTCCTCAAACCGGTGGAGGGTTTCCTCCTGGCGGCCGAAGGCCTGCACCACTTTCTGGCCCTCCACCATCTCCTCCACAAAGCCGGTCTGCTCCCCCCGCACTTGGGACTGGAGCCGGAACATATCGTAGGTGCGCTTGGCGATAAACGCCGCCACCACCAGGGAAACCGGGGTGATCACCACCACCACGGCGGTGATGCCCACGTTGACGCTGAGCATAAAGCCCAAAGTGCCCACAATGGTGATCACCCCGGAAAACAGCTGGGTAAAGCCCATGAGCAGGCCGTCGGCAAACTGGTCCACATCGGCGATCATCCGGCTGACCACCTCCCCGGCGGGGTGGGCGTCCACATAGTGCAGGAGCAGCACCTGCAGCTTGCGAAAGGCGGCGCTGCGGATATCCCGCACCACCCGGTAGGTGATCCGGTTGTTGAGCAGGTTCATGACCCATTGGCTCACAGCCGTCACTGCCACCACCACGCCCACTTCCACCAAAATCCGGAAGATAGCGGCCAAATCCACCTGGCCGGGGCCCACAATCAAGTCCACCGCATCCCCGGTCAAAATGGGAATGTACAAGCTGGAGGCCACCGTCACCGCCGCCAGAAAAATGGACAGCGCCACCAGCGCCCAATAGGGGCGGATATACCGAAGCACCTTGCCCAAGGTGCCCTTTTGCGCTTTTTGCCCTTTCACGCCGACTCCCCCTCTCTTTGAAACTGGGACTGGTAAATCTCCCGGTACACTTGGCAGTTCTCCAGCAGCTCCTGGTGGGTGCCCACCCCCGCTACAACCCCGTCGTCCAGCACGAGGATCTTATCCGCGTGAAGCAAAGAGGCGGCCCGCTGGCTCACAAGGAACACGGTGGGTCCCCCCTCCATCTTCCGGATGGCCCGGCGCAGCTTCAGGTCCGTGGCAAAGTCCAAGGCGCTGGCGCTGTCGTCCAAAATCAGGATTTCCGGCCGGCGCACCAAAGCCCTGGCAATAGTCAGCCGCTGGCGCTGCCCGCCGGAGAAATTTTTCCCGCCCTGGGCCACAGGCTCGTCCAGGCCGCCTGGCTTTTGCTCCACAAACTCCCGGGCCTGGGCGATTTCCAGAGCCTGCCACAGCTCCTGGTCGGTGGCGTCCGGCTTGCCCCACCGGAGGTTTTCCCGGATGGTCCCGGTAAAGAGCATGGCCTGCTGGGGCACCACCCCCACCTTGCTCCGCAGTTCCTCCAGAGGATAGTCCCGCACGTTGCGCCCGTCCACCAGCACGGCGCCCTGGGTGGCGTCGTAAAACCGGGGGATCAAGTGCACCAAGGAGGACTTCCCGCTGCCGGTGCCCCCTATGACGCCAATGGTCTCCCCGGGAGCGGCCGAAAGGTTTACCCCCTCCAAAGAGGGAGCTCCCGCACCCCGGTAGGTGAGCCCCACGTTCTGAAAAACTACCCGGGCTCCGGTTTCCACAGGGCCCCGGACCTGCTGGGGAAACTCCATGGTGGACGGGGTGTCCAACACCGTCTGCACCCGGCCGGCGCAGGCCAGCGCCCGGGTGATGCTGATAATCAGGTTTGCCAGCTTGATCAGCTCCACCAAAATCTGGGACATGTAGTTGAGCAGAGCCACGACGGCCCCCTGGGTGAGCAAGCCTGTGTCCACCCGCAGAGCCCCCACCCAAAGGAGGACCACCGTGGCCAGGTTGATGAGCACATAGGTCACCGGGTTCATCAGGGCGGACACCCGCCCCACATGTACCTGCAGCCGGGTCAAGGCGTCGTTCTCCCGCTCAAACTCCTGGACTTCCGCCTCTTCCCGGCCAAAGGCCCGCACCACCCGGACCCCGGTCAGGTTTTCCCGGGTGGTGCCCAGCAGCTTGTCCAAGCCCGCCTGGACCCTTTTGTACCGGGGCATGGTCCACAGCATCACCCCAAACACCACCACCGCCAGCAGGGGGATGGCCACCACAAAGATCAGCGCCGCGGGCACGTCAATGGTGAAGGCCATAACCATGGCCCCAAACACCACAAAGGGAGAGCGCAGCAGCAGCCGCAGCGCCAGGTTCAAACCGTTCTGCACCTGGTTGATGTCGCTGGTCATGCGGGTGATCAGCGTGGAGGTGCCTGCCGTGTCCATGTCGGAAAAGCTCAGCTCTTGGATGTGGGCAAACAGGGCGCGGCGCAGCTTGGCCGCCACCCCCACCGAAGCTTTGGCGGCAAAGTACTGGGCGGTGATGGAGCACACCAGCCCCACCACGCCCAGCGCGGCCATGAGAAGGCACATCCGCCAAATATAGGGCACGTCCCGGTTCTGAATGCCCACGTCGATAACTGCGGCCATGACCAAAGGCACCAGCAGCTCGAAGGAAGCCTCCAACAGTTTAAACAGCGGACCCAGAATGCATTCCTTTTTGTAGTTTGCCATGTAGCGGAACAAACTTTTCACGAAAATCGTCCTTTCCTTTTGACAAATGCGCCCGGGGCAGGTTCCCCAGGAAACCAGGCTGCCAGGCGAGAAAAGAGGGCGGGCGGCTGTACCCGCATTAAAAGTATTGTACCATAAAAGCCCCGGGGATAAAACCTCTTTCCAAAAAGGATGCCCCGTGGTAAGATAAAATAAAGGAAAGGGAGGGCTGCCCCATAAAGTGAAACGCATCGTCTGTGGTTGGCAAAGGGCTCTGTTCACCCCTCGGGGCCCCGCCTCCTCTGGTGTGGCTTTCCCCCTTCCCTGCCGGGAAGGCCTGCCTGTGGCAGAGGCCGTCACCTCTCTTCTCCCCCGCCTGGCGCGGCGCCGCCCTCCGTGGGGCCCTGCGTTGGCACACTACCGGCAACGGGAACCCTCACCGGCCTTGGAAAAGAAGAGTTTTTATGAAATGCCCCAAATGCGGAAGAGAGATGGAACCCGGCGCTTTTTCGCACCTCACACCGTCCCGGCCTACCACTGCCCCTGGTGTGAGATCGTCGCCATGGACCGGACAGATCCCCGGTACCGGGAAAAGTAAAAGCGCTTCTCCTGAAAGGGGGCTCCCTCGCACACTTTGCCCGTTGTCCTATTTTTCCCACGCCGGATTTTGTGCGCTTTGCAAAAATAGAAGGAATTCTCAATTTTAGTCCTTGCATTTTCCCTGCCGGTCTGTTATGATAGCTTTACAAGGCCCCCGCAACTGACGGGTTTCGTGGAATACACCACGGGGGAACGGGGAATGTGCCTTTTTTGCCGACCGTCTGGGCAGTGTCGCCGCGCGATGCTGCCCTTTTTTGTTGCCAGCACCACGCTGTTGTTTGCACGTTGTACACCGCTTTGGTTTGTCTGTTTTTGGAAAGGATGGTGCCCTTATGAAACGGCAGGAATGGAACGGGTTTGTAGGCGGACTGTGGGAAGATACCATCGACGTCCGCAATTTTATCCAGAAGAATTACACCCCTTACGGCGGGGACGGCAGCTTTCTCTGCGGCCCCACCCAGCGGACGCTGAGCGTCCGCAAGAAGTTTGAGGACCTGCTGCTGCAGGAACACAAGAACGGCGGCGCCCTGAAGGTGGACACGGAGACCGTTATCACCCCCACCAGCTTTGGCCCCGGCTACCTGGACAAGGAGAAAGATATCATTGTGGGCCTGCAGACCGACGAGCCCTTAAAGCGGGCCTGCAATCCCTTCGGCGGCATGCGCATGGTGCGCTCCGCCTGCAAAGCCTACGGCTATGAGGTCTCCCCTAAAATCGAGGAGGAGTTCAAATACCACAAGACCCACAACGACGGCGTGTTCTCCGCCTACACCCCGGAGATCAAGGCCGCCCGCCACGTGGGGCTGATCACCGGCCTGCCCGACGCCTACGGCCGTGGCCGGATCATCGGCGACTACCGCCGGGTGGCCCTGTACGGCATCGACCGGCTCATCGAACAGAAAAAGGCGGACAAAATCGCTCTGGGGGACTGCGTCATGAGCTCCCCCTCCATCCGGGCGGCGGAAGAGCTCCACGACCAGATCCAGGCCCTGGAGGATATGAAGGTGATGGCCCAGATGTACGGCTACGACATCTCCGGCCCGGCCAAAAACGCCAAAGAGGCCGTCCAGTGGCTGTACTTCGGCTATCTGGCCGCCATCAAGGAGCAAAACGGCGCCGCCATGAGCCTGGGCCGGGTGTCCACGTTCCTGGACATCTACTTTGAGCGGGACCTGCAGGCAGGCCTCCTCACCGAGGAAGAGGCCCAGGAGATCTTCGACGACTTTGTGCTGAAACTGCGCATGGCCCGGCACCTGCGCACCCCCGAGTACAACGAGCTCTTCGGCGGCGATCCCATGTGGATCACCGAGAGCGTGGGCGGCATGGGCGAGGACGGCCGTCCCCTGGTGACCAAGTCCTGCTTCCGGATGCTGCAGACTTTGTACAACCTGGGGCCTGCTCCCGAACCCAACCTGACCGTGCTGTGGAGTGCCCACCTGCCGGAGAACTGGAAGCGGTTCACCGCCAAGGTCTCCTGCGACACGGACGCCCTCCAGTACGAAAATGACGACGTGATGCGCCCTGTCTACGGGGACGACTACGCTATCGCCTGCTGCGTGTCCGCCATGCGCATCGGCAAGGACATGCAGTTCTTCGGGGCCCGGGCCAACTTGGCCAAGCTGGTGCTGCTGGCCATCAACGGGGGCCGGGACGAATTAAAGGGCGACCAGGTGGGCCCCAAAATGCCCGTGTGGGACAAGGAGTACCTGGAGTATGACGAGCTTGTGGAGCGCATCGACTTCTACCGCCCCTGGCTGGCCAAGACGTATGTCAACGCCATGAACATCATCCACTACATGCACGACAAATACTCCTACGAGAAGAGCCAGATGGCCCTCCACGACTCCACCGTCCGGCGGCTGATGGCCTTCGGCATTGCGGGCATGAGCTGCATGGCCGACTCCCTCTCCGCGGTGAAGTACGCCAAGGTCAAGTGCATCCGGGATCCGGAGACGGGCCTGATCACCGACTTTGAGACCGAGGGGGACTTCCCCAAGTTCGGCAACAACGACGACCGGGTGGACCAGATTGCCTGCGAGCAGGCGGAAAAGTTCTACCACGCTTTGTGCCAGTACAGCCTGTACCGCCAGGCCCGGCACACGTTGAGCATTCTCACCATCACCTCCAACGTGATGTACGGCAAGAAAACCGGCAACACCCCCGACGGAAGAAAGCACGGGGAACCTCTGGCCCCCGGCGCCAACCCCATGTCCGGCCGGGATGTAAGCGGGGCTTTGGCCTCTCTGAACTCCGTGGCCAAGCTGAGCTATGACTACTGCCGGGACGGCATCTCCAACACCTTCTCCATCACCCCCCAGGCTCTGGGCAAGACGGAGACCGAGCGGGTGGACAACCTGGTGAGCATCCTCACCGGCTACTTTGCCCAAAATGCCCACCACCTGAATGTGAATGTCCTGAACCGAGAGACCCTCATCGACGCCTACAACCACCCGGAGAAGTACCCCAGCCTGACCATCCGTGTCTCCGGGTATGCGGTGAACTTCTACAAGCTCTCCCGGGAACAGCAGCGGGAGGTCATTTCCCGGACCTTCCACGTGTCCCTGTAAGCCATGAAGGGACGGGTACACTCCATCCAATCCCTGGGGGCTGTGGACGGCCCTGGGGTGCGGTACGTGGTGTTCTTGCAGGGCTGCCCCCTGCGCTGCGCCTACTGCCACAACCCGGACACCTGGGATTTCTCCGGCGGCCAGGAGCGAGAGGCGGCGGAATTGGTACAAGAAATCTGCCGGTATAAGATGTACTTTGGGGACAAGGGCGGGGTCACAGTTTCCGGCGGAGAACCCCTGCTGCAGCCCGCTTTTGTGGGGGAGCTGTTCCGGCTGCTCCACGGGGAGGGCATCCACACGGCCCTGGACACCTCCGGCGTGTGGGCAGATTGGGACGGCGCCTGCCAGGTTCTGGAGCACACGGATTTGATTTTGGGCGACTTGAAATTCGCCACCCCGGAGGAGTACCAGCTCCACTGCAAGGCGGACATGGAAAAGCCCCTGGCCTTCTACCGGCTGGCGGAGGAGCGGGGCATCCCCCTGTGGGTGCGGCACGTGGTGGTGCCGGGGCTTAACGACAGCCTGGAGGACATGGGGAAGATTCAAGCCCTGGCCAAAAGCTTTTCCAACCTGGAGAAGATCGAGTGGCTGCCCTTCCACAACCTGTGCCTGGAGAAGTACCAAAGCATGGGCATCCCCTTCCCCCTGGCGGGGACGGACAACATGGACGAGGCAGCGCTGCAAAGGCTGGTGGACAGCCTTTGACCGCGAAGCTGATTTTTCAAAAAATCAAAAAATGTGACAGGGGGCCAAAGATGGATTTTATAAAAATCGGGGCTGAAGATTTTGAAGGCCTCATGGTCTTGCAAACGGCGTACAAAGCCGAAATTGGCGAAGCTGCGCCTACCAGCGCGGAGTTTGAGAGCTTGAAAGAAGCAATCGAAAAGGGGCAGATACATTTTTACGGGTGCAGATGTGATAACGCGCTGGTAGCGTGCTGTTCTATCTGCTATACATACTCGACTTTTCACTATGGCAAAGCGGGAGTATTTGAGGATTTTTACATCCAGCCAAAATACCGCCATCAGGGGATCGCGCGGAAGCTGGTTTCTTTTGCGTATGAGCAAAGCGGTGTGGGCTCCCTCACCGTTGGATGCGCTGACTGCGACCTGCCAATGTACCAGTCCCTGGGGTTTCGAATTCCGTTGGGGAACATGCTGGCCTTTGGAGAATAAATGGGGCGCGGAGCAGCGCTCCACAACTGGAAACCAAGACACGAAACCCAGGGAAACAGCGGCCCCTGGCCGC
>CAJFEW010000031.1 GCA_904374805.1 uncultured Neglectibacter sp. | reverse complement strand
GCTACATCCACCATATTGGCGCGCCAAAAGGGACTCGAACCCCTGGCCTACTGCTTAGAAGGCAGTTGCTCTATCCAGCTGAGCTATTGGCGCATCTTTTGGCCCGCACACATTTTGGAGCGGGTGATGGGAATCGAACCCACACGACCAGCTTGGAAGGCTGGGGTTCTACCACTGAACTACACCCGCGCATTTTGCGACGGGAATTATTATAGCACACCTCTCCTTTTCCGTCAAGGCCTTTTCCAGACTTTTCTCGCAAAGATCCCAAAACATAAAAAAGAACGCGCTGCAAGCTTTCCTTGCCAGCGCGTTCCAGAAGGCATACCTGCTCTGCAGGGACCTCTTTACAGCACGTTCAATTTTAAATCCTGTCCCTCCATGGTCAAACCCACGCCAGAGACAGCGCCCTCGCCCTGCTCCACCAAAATCATGGCCAGTTTGTCCTCCACCATGCGGCGGATGTTGTTGCGCAGGTCTCGAGCCCCGCTTTGGCCGTGGATGGACTTCTCCGCCAGATAGGCGCACACCTCCGGGGTGTAGGTCAGGGTGATGCCCTTTTCTCCCAGGGAGGACACGTACTCGTCCAGCATAAGGGCGGCAATGCTCTTGTAGTCCTCCACATCCAGGGGACGGAACACAATCACCTCGTCGATACGGCTTAAGAACTCCGGCCGGAGGAACTCTCCCAGGGCCTTCATCACCTTTTCCCGGTTCATATCCGCAGCGGTCTTGTTAAAGCCCAGGGCGTTCTCCCGGCGGTCGCTGCCCGCGTTGGAGGTCATGACAATCACCGTGTTCTCAAAGTTCACCGTGCGGCCGTGGGCGTCGGTGATGCGCCCCTCATCCAGGATCTGCAGCAAAATGTTCAGCACATCCGGATGGGCTTTCTCAATTTCGTCAAACAGCAGCACCGAATAGGGCCGGCGGCGAACCTTTTCCGTCAGCTGGCCGGCTTCATCGTAGCCCACGTAGCCGGGAGGAGACCCGATGATTTTGGAGACCGAGTGTTTCTCCATAAACTCGCTCATGTCCAGGCGGATCAAAGTTTCCGGCGTGTCAAACAGCTCTTGGGAGAGCACCCGCACCAGCTCGGTCTTCCCTGTGCCGGTGGGGCCTACAAAGATGAAGGATGCCGGATGCCGCCGGGGGCTGATCTGCACCCGGCTGCGGCGGATGGCCGCAGAAATGGCGTTGACCGCCTCATCCTGGCCGATGATGTGCTTTTTCAGCACGTCTTCCAAGTGGGCCAGCTTCTTCAGTTCATTCTCTTGCACCCGGGCAGCGGGAATGCCGGTCCACAGCTCAATCACTTTGGCTACGTCCTGCTCCTCCACCTGGGCAAACACGCCCTCGCTTTTCAGCTTATCCAGACTCTCTTCCAAGGTGGCAATCCGGTAATGGGTCTTGGCCAGCTCCTCATAGTCCACCTGCGCCCCTCCTGTGGGGTTGGAAAGCTCCTGCTCCCGGTTCTTTTCTCGGGTCAGGGAGAGCTGGGCCTCGTCGTACTCCTCCAGTTTTTTATTCCGCAGGGCAGCGCAGGCACAGGCCTCGTCCAGCAGGTCGATGGCCTTGTCGGGCAGGTACCGGTCGTTGATGTACCGCTCTGCCAGCACCACCATCCGCCGGCACATTCCCTCTGACACCTTCACCCGGTGGTAGTTCTCATAGTAACCCTTGATGCCCAGCAAAATCTGCACTGCATCGTCCACAGAGGGCTCTGCCACCGTGACCGGCTGGAACCGGCGCTCCAGGGCAGCGTCTTTCTCAATGTATTTGCGGTATTCGTTGAAGGTGGTGGCGCCAATCACCTGAATCTCCCCGCGGGAGAGCGCGGGCTTCAGAATGTTGGCGGCGTTCATGCTGCCCTCCGCATCTCCCGTGCCCACCAGGTTGTGGACCTCGTCGATGAAGAGAATCACATTCCCGTCGGCCTTCACTTCGTCCACCAAACCTTTAATGCGGCTTTCAAACTGGCCCCGGAACTGGGTGCCTGCCACCAGGGCGGTCAGGTCCAACAACTGCACCTCTTTATCCCGCAGCTTGGCGGGAACCTGCCCTTGGGCAATACGCAGGGCCAAGCCCTCGGCCACCGCTGTTTTACCCACGCCGGGCTCGCCGATCAGGCAGGGGTTGTTTTTCGTCCGGCGGGAGAGGATCTGCACCACCCGCTGAATTTCCTTCTCCCGGCCCACAATGTTATCCAGCTCTCCCCGCCGGGCTCTGCCCGTCAGGTCCGTGCAGTAATTCTGGATGTATTTCCGCTTTTTCTTGTGGAAGCTCTCCTTCCGGTTTTGGACGCCGGCCCCGCCGTATCCGCCGTTTTCTCCCGGGCGTCCGCCCAGCATTTGGTCCACGGGCATGGTAGCCGCCCCGCCGGGGGCAAACAGTTCGTCCTCCCCCTCAGTATCTTGGTCGTTATCTTCCTGCAGGTTCATCAACTCGGTCATCTGGGCCGTGGCGGCCTCCAGCTCCTCATCGGTGATCCCCATCTTTTCCATAATGTCGTTAACCGGCTTGATTCCCAGCTCCTTGGCGCAGACCAGGCAGAGCCCCTGGGTGGGCTGCCCGTTTATCCCGTTGGAGACAAAAACCACCGCCGGACGTTTTTTGCATCGTGTACACATCAGCATGACGCTTTCGTTCCTTTCCTCTTGTTAAACCACAGCTGTTTTATTAAACCAGACAAAGATGGCGAAAGTGTGAATCAGCCGTAAAAAAACAGAAATTCCCGGAGACCTGGGAACCTGTCCGCCATCTCCGAGATTATTTCCGCTTTTTCCGCACGGTTTTGGCTCGAATTTCATCGTGCAGGGAGAGCTCGTATTGCTCATCGTCGGAGCGAAGGATCTCCCGGAAAATTTGAAAATACTTCACAGCGGAGTACACCATCATGGCTGCCGTCAAAACCAGCAGCACACTGGAAATCACCACAAACGCCGTACGCGGCACGTGGAAAAATCCATCCATCACCACAATGGCCGCCACGGAAACATAGAACATCACCGTGGCCACCTTGCCATACCATTGCGCCGCACAGGGGCGCTTTTTCTTTTTCAAAAGCCCAAAGGCACAGCAGAGCATGACCACCTCTTTCACAATAAACAGCAAAAGCAGGGGACCAATCACCGGGAATTTTACCGCCAGACAAAGGGCCACCACCCCTTGGGTCAATTTATCCGCAAAGGGATCCAGCATTTTCCCCAGCTCTGTCACCTGGTTCAGCTTGCGGGCGATCAGGCCGTCCACACAGTCGGAAAGGCCGGACAGCACCAGCAGCGCCACGGCGATTCCCAGCTGGTCGTGCAAAAAGTACCAGGCGAAAAAGGGGATGATCAAAATGCGCAGCACCGAAAGCGCATTGGGTATGGTCAAGTTTTGGTTGATGGGTTTTCTCTCTCTTGCCATGAATGGTTTCCCTCTCCTTATCTTCTCACAAATCTCCCCACAAGGAGCTCGTTTCATACTAGTCCCGGGGTTTCAAATTTTTGTCAACAAGCCCTCACTGAAACATGGTCTCCAACGGATTCCACGCGGACAGAGGCCCCAACAGGTAGGAAGCTTCCAACGCCTCTGTGAGCTGAGTTTGGGTCTCTGCCGGCAGCAGGGGGGTAAACACCCACAAAACTCCTAGAATAATCCACACCGTAACCACGGCCAGCAGCAGGCCGAAAACGCCTCCCAAAAGGGCGTTCACCTGGCTCAGCACTGGCAGGTAAAACACCGTGGAGAGCAGGCTTCCCAAGGCGCGCACAGCAATCATAAACAGGAAAAACAGCACGATAACCGCCAGGATTTTCAGAAATCCCACAAACACCGGGGAAAGCCCCTGGGCGATCATCTCCGCCGCCTGCCCGCTTCCCGCGGTTAAACTGTCCGCCAGGGAGTTGGCGGTAATACCTGCGCTCTCCAAGGCGCGCAGCAAAAAATCCGGCAAAGAGGAAAGCACTTCCTGCACGGCAGCCAGCGCGTCCCCGTTTCCCATGGAAGCTAAAGATTCTCCAATCCGCTCCGCCAGAGCCTGCCGGAAGAAGTTGTCAAACACCCACTGGGCTGCAGCGCCGCCTAAAAGAGAGGCCAGGCACGCCGAGAGAATGGCGCCCAAAAAGTGCACAGCCGACTTGATAAACCCACGACGCGCCCCAATGATGACAAACAAAAGGCAGACACATACGAACACAAGATCCCCTATATACGCCACGTCTCAGCCTGCCCCCTTTCCCGCAATTCGCGTTACCAGATAAATATAGCACAATCCTGGCTTTTCCACAAGCCCCATCCCCCTTAAGGAACTCTTAAAAACCTTGCAAATTTGCCCTAGAAACCCTATAATCAGTATATCCAAACTCTATTCCGTCACCCAAATTTTCAGAAAGGTTGTGTGCTGTATGGCCATCTATGCGGCCGTTTTTTCACCCACAGGCACCTCCCGCCAAGGCGTCTGGTCCATCGCCACTGCCCTGGGGGACGCCGTCCTGCTGGACGTGACCTGCGCCCCTGCGGAATCCCGCACATTTTCCCCGGAAGACCTGGTGGTCTTCGGCGCCCCGGTCTACGGCGGCCGGGTATTTCAAGGCGCCTTGGAACGCCTGGCGCCTCTGCAGGGAAACAACACCCCCTGTCTGGTCACGGTCACCTATGGCAACCGGGACTTTGACGACGCCCTGCTGGAGTTGACAGACTTCTGCCGGGAACATGGGTTTGCACCTTTTGCCGGTGCCGCTTTGGTGGGGGAACACACCTATGGCTCCGTTCAAAAAGGGCGGCCCAACGCCCACGATTTGGACCAGGACCGGGCCTTTGCCTTGGAGGCCTGGGAGGACTTGCAAGCAGGCTGGACCGACTTCGCCCCGCCCGGAAACCGCCCCTATAAAGAGGGGGGCAAAGGGGGTAGCTTTGTGCCCACCACCACAGAGGACTGCATCCACTGCGGCCTGTGCGTGGGGCAATGTCCCATGCAGGCCATTGCCCCGGACTGCGCGGCCATAGACCCGGAGAAGTGCATCTCCTGCTTCCGGTGCGTCAAAGGGTGCCCCCAGCACGCCAAAGGCGTGTTCACCCCCGCCTATGAAAGCTTCGCCGCGGCCTTCTCGGAAAAGCTGAAAGAGCCCAAGGAGAACGCCTATTTTCTCCCCCGGGGATGACCTAGGGAAATCCGGCAAACCACAGGGCAGGCCCTTTTAGGGTCTGCTTTCTTTTTTAATGAATTAGATAAAATCTATTGACAATCTTGAAATTAAATAGTATTATTAGACTACAGATATACAAGTGAGGTGAGTCCCGTGCATACGCAACCTTTTTTCCTTTTTAAGTGCAAGATTGGCAATTTATCACCCCTAACATTTTTGAAGGAGGCTTTGCCGTATGAAGAAAATGAAAAAGAGGCTCTGTGCGCTTTTGGCCACTTTGCTACTGTTAACTGGCATAACCCCAGCCGCTATGGCAGAAGATAATTCCGCTGTTTTGTCAGAAGATGTAGTGCAAGAGATAGCTGGTTTATTTATAAATGATATGGTCAACTCTGGCTTGGAAACCACATGGACAACCACCACTGAAGTTGTCTCATCTACACCTCTCTACGACGAGAACGGTAGCATCACAGCTTATTCTTTCGATTTAGCGGATGAAAATACAGAAAAAGGGTATGTTGTGGTGGCAGTTTACCCCGACATGGAAAACGAAATATTGGAGTTTTCCGATACAGCTAAACCTCTGTATGAAGAGTTCTCTCTGGCTCCCACAGATAAAATTGTATATACAGGTAACCTTAAGTATTTTAAGGATACTGGTACAAACATGGTCACCACCTTAGAAAACATCACTACTCCTAAGGCCTCCCTAAATAGTTCTGTAAAAGAGGCAAGAAGCCGGGAATTTATGCCATCCACGACACGTAGTATTTCTAACCCTATTACTTGGGCGAACGAAAACTATGCCGGGCCATTTAAAGCATATGAATGGCGGAATAACTTTGAAGATTATTGTGAATTTTACGCATTTACTGATTTTAAAATAAAACCTAGTGGTAATGGAAAGCCTTATTACATGGATACATGTGTTCCGGTTGCTATAGTTAATTTGTTGAAAATGCGCGGGGCTAAAGATGGCTTTAGCAATATAACAGAACTATATAAAGATGATTTATTTAAATATGTTCTTTTAGATATTGGACATGAAAATTATTTTTATAATGCATCAACAGAATCTTGTTATACAGATACCATTGATGAATACGTTGAAATGTCATTTGAACATTATATACCAGGATCATGGTACTATTCAAAAAACCCTGCTACTTATGATAAAATCAAGTCAGAAATCAACATGCAACGCCCATTTTTATTAAACATAGTTGGCTCTCATTCAGACTATGCCAACCATGCTGTTGCAGGTTATGCGTATACCCGACTTAAAAGTGAATCTACCGGATACTATAAAAGTTTTCTGAAAGTAGCAGATGGATTGGTTCACAGTGGTCGCTATATTGATATCGCAACGATTCAATCAGGAGCGGCTACTATGCATTGCATAGGATATTAAAGGAGTAAGATCATGCGTAAGCTTATGCAAAATATTGTATTTTGCACTCTGAGTTGCTTTATCCTTCTGTCCAATCTTTCGGCCTGCAGCCAGCATGCCCAGAGCGGGACCCAGCTCTTCGACTTTCCGGAAGACGCCACGGTCAGCTACATGGAGAACCGGCTGAGCAACATGCCCAGGGAACTGGAGGAGGAGCTCCAACAGGAGGTCCTCCAAAAGCTGAACGCTTTTCGTTACGAGAAAACCCAAGCTTGGGATAATCCTACATATAGCAGCGAATTTCTGCAGATCACCTCCGGCCAAGAGACCTATTTGCTGCACATAGTCGGCACCGACACCCTTCTTCTGTGGGAAGACGGCTATTATCAATCCACCACAGGCGGCTACTTCTCCCCTCGCTGGAAGGAAAAAAACTACGGTAAAACAGTGACCGCTCCACCGGAAGAGCTGGCCGCCTACTATCCGCCCATACCCACAAATGGGAAGCCCATCTTCACTTGGGACCCGGAGACGGTCACCGGGGCTGCCATCCGGGATGAGAACTATCCGGAGGTGGAGCGAAAGCTCCGTGGGGACGACTTGGAAAACCTGGTGAGCCACCTGGCAGCCGCCCGCTACACGGAGAAAACGGACGCCAGTAAAGCCGTGTCCCAGTTTGCCGTCAACCTGACGTTTCAGGATGGGGTGCAATCCGGTTGGATGAAGGTGCACTCCATCTTTGTGGCTCTCCCGGACGGAACCACTTTTAGCACCAGGGGAAGGCCCTACACGGTAGGGTTGGATGACAACTGGCTTTTCGATTTGATGTATCCAGATGCAGACACATAAACACACCGCAAACAGAAAGGGAGCTTCCCGACGGCACAGCCGGGAAGCTCCCCTTTTTGTAGTTGGTTATTGCAGGGAGAGGGCGCGGACCTCGCTGACACCCAGCACATAGGCGGCGCTTTCGCTGGTGAGGGCCACGCTTTTGGCGTCGCTGCCCGCCTGGGCCCTGGCCAGCTCTTGCCCGGTGGAGGCGTCAAACACCACCAGCTCCCCATCTACCAGGGCCCCTATGTTTCCGCCGGAGGCAGAGAGGGAGAGGATGCGATCCTGGGCCTGCATCTCCAAAGGCTCCTCCAGCCCACGGAACGCCAGCAGCGTGCTGGGGCCCGCGTGCTCGTAGGCGGACAAAGAGAGGTAAAACCGGCTTCCCTCCAGCAGGTAGGCGGTGGGGCGGCGCCCCTGGTAGTCGTATTCCGAGAAGGACAGGTTGGAAGCCTGGGCCCGCAGCAAGGCTGTATCCCCCACAGCGTAGAGCACCCCATTCTCTCCCCAGCCCGCTCCCAGAAGCAGGTTGTTCCGCGACTCGTATTCCGCCAAGGGATCCGCTTGGTTGAAGTCAAACACCGTCACCTTAGAAACCAGCTCGCCGCTTTCGCTGCGCACCGTGCAGGCAAGGCCCCGGGTGCCATCCCCGTTGAAGGCCAAGGCGGTCACATAGTCCCGGGAGAACCGGTAGGTGAACTGCTCTCTTCCGCTGCTTAGGTACACCGTCAGCTGGGAGGCGCCGTCCTCCCCGTGGGTGGCCAAGGCAAACCGGCCGTCCGAAGCCACGGCCCCCGCCAAGATATCCGTCTCCGCCGTGCCTTCCAGCACGGTTTCCGTACCCCGCACCACCATGTAGCCAGTGCCTCCCTGGTTATACAGCAGGTAGGCCTCCTCTGCGTGCTTGAGCAGCGGTTGGTTAAAGCTGTGGCGGATGGACGCCAGCTCCTGCCCGGAGGGACCCAGTACAGTCAGGGCCGTGTCGGAAAGCACCACAGCATTTCCATCCTGAGCCAAAAAATTGCCCTCCGCCACAGAGGACCCGGTGATGGAAACTGGGTAGCCGTCCCCCTCACCGGAGCCTCGCACCTGCAGCTGGATCCAATTCCACAGGTTCTCTGGGGTGAGGCTCTCTCGGTTCACCCAAATCGCCAGGCCCAGCACCATCACCAGCAGCACCAAAGCCACCCGGTAAAACGCCTTGGGCGCCTGCCAGGCTTTTTGCTTTTCCTCTGAAGGCTCCTCTGCAGGCGGATCCTCATACTCCACCTTTGCCTGGGGCTCCTCCTGAAACTCCTGCAGATGCACCACCTTTTTGGAGGCGGTGTGTTTCTCCCTGTGTTTGGCCATGGGTTTCCTTCCTTTCCCTTTGCGCGGTCAATAAAACACCCGGTTGAGGTACAGCCCCCAGGCAGGGGCTGTGGGACCGGCGGCTTTGCGGTCCTTTGCCTGCAAAATGGCGGGAATCTCCCCCGGGGCGATTTTCCCCTGCTGCACCCGCAGCAAAGTTCCCACTATAATGCGCACCATGTTGTACAAAAAGCCGTCGGCAGCCACGGTGAACGTCACCATATCCCCTGCCCGTTCCACCCGGGCATGGGTCACCGTGCGGGTCAAATCTCCCCGCTCCCGCTTGTCCAAGGTGCAAAAGGAGGTGAAATCATGGCTGCCCACATAGGCCTCCGCCGCCCGGTGCAGCAGGGCCTCATCCAGCGGGTACCAATAGTGCAGGGCGTGCCCCGCCAAAAAAGGGTTGCGCACCGGGTGGTTCCAAATTTGATACACGTACTCCTTCCCCTTGCAGGAGTAGCGGGCGTGAAAATCCAAGGGCACCTGCTCCACAGAGAGGACCGCCACATCTTCCGGCAGGTAGTGGTTCAAGGCCGCCAACAGCCGTGGGGGGGCAATGGGGCTTTCCGTTTTTAAGCTGACGCAGAACTCCCGGGCGTGAACGCCTGTGTCCGTGCGGGAACAGGCCTTAATGTCCTCCGTTCTCCCTGTGATCTTCTGCAATGCCTCTTGAAACACCTGCTGCACGGTCAAGGCGTTCTCCTGAATCTGCCAACCGTGGTAGCGGGCGCCGTCGTAAGACAGCCGCAGCAACAAATTCCGTTCCATAGGCGTCCTCCTTTACAGGCGGATGGTGGGGGGCACCAACACTTGCAGCAGCACAAATGCCCCCAGCCACAAAACTGCAGAGGCCAGCACGGCCCAGTCGGCCTTTTGAAAGTGCAGGCTTTTCATCTTGGTGCGGCCCTCGCCCCCGTGATAGCAGCGGCTTTCCATGGCGGTGGCCAAATCGAAGGCCCGCCGAAAGGCCGAGACAAACAGGGGGATGAGCACCGGCACCAAGGCGCGGATCCGCTGGGTGATGCCGCCGCTTTCCATATCTGCGCCCCGGGCTTTTTGGGCGGCCATGATCTTATCCGTCTCCTCCAGCAAAGTGGGGACAAACCGCAGAGCAATGGTCATCATCATGGCGAATTCGTGCACCGGCACCCGAAGCTTGGCCAGGGGCTTTAAAAGCCGCTCAATGGCGTCTGTAAGCTGGGTGGGGGAAGTGGTAAAGGTGAGCACGGAGCTGGCCAAAATCAACGCCACAATCCGCACGGACACAAACACGCAGTTGAGGATGCCGTTGCGGGTGATGCGGAGAAAGCCAAACTGCCACAAAGGCTCGCCTGTGCCATAGAAAATGTTCAGCACAGCCGTGAACACCACCAAAAATAAAATGGGCTTCACGCTGCGCGCATACAGCTTCCAAGGAATGTTGGACAGAGCCATGCCCAAGCCGATATAGAGCACTGCCAGCGCCAGCGAGGCAAAATTGCCCGCCACAAACAGCAGCACAATGGCGTAAATCACCAGGCAGATCTTCATGCGGGGATCCGCCCGGTGCAGCAGGGATTTCTGGGGGAAATACTGCCCCAGGGTGATGTCGGAAATCATCGCAGCTCCTCCTTCCGCTTCAGCAGGGGGATCAGCTGGTGCAGGGCGTCATCCACCGTCAAGGTAGATGGATCCACCGGCAGGCCCATCTTTCCCAATTCCTGAACAATTTTGGTGATCTGGGGCACCCGCAAGCCCATGGCTTCCAACTCCGGCCCCCGGGCAAACACCGCCTTAGTTGCGTCCAGTATAGCCGCGTGGCCGCCGTTCATCACCAAAATCCGGTCGGCGGTGCGGCCGATGTCTTCCATGCTGTGGGAGACCAGCAGCACCGTGTTGCCCCGGGTTTTGTGGTACTGGGTGATCTGCGCCAAGAGCACGTCCCGGCCCCGGGGATCCAGCCCGGCGGTGGGCTCGTCCAAGATGAGCACGTCCGGGTCCATGGCAATAACCCCGGCAATGGCGGCCCGGCGCTTCTCCCCTCCGGACAGTTCAAAGGGGGACTTCTCCAGCAGCTCTTCTTTCAAGCCGGTAAAGTGGGCTGCCTCCCGGGCCCGTTCTTCGGCCTCCTGGTCGTTCAAGCCCATATTTTTGGGACCAAACATAATGTCCTTCAGCACCGTCTCCTCAAAGAGCTGGTACTCCGGGTATTGAAACACCATCCCCACCCGGAACCGCACCTGGCGAATCTTTTTCGGTTCGGCCCATATATCCGCCCCGTCCAGCAGCACCTGGCCGGAGGTGGGCCGCAGCAGCCCATTGAGCATTTGAATCAAAGTGGACTTGCCGCTGCCTGTGTGGCCGATGACCCCCAAAAACTCCCCCTGTTCCACCTGGATATTCACCTGCTCCACGGCAGTTTTGGCAAAGGGCGTGCCCGGGCTGTAACGGTATGTCAAATCCTTTGTCTCGAGAATCGCCAACTGTACTTTTCCCCTTTCCCGGCAGATCTTAGTGGCTTTCCAGGCGCAGGTACCGCCGAAACATGGCGATGCATTCCTCCGCGCTTAAAGGCATGCCCGGCAGTTTGATGCCCGCGGCCTCCAGCCGGTAGGCAAGCTCTGTGGCCTGTGGCACGTCCAGGTCGTGGCGTTTCAAAAACTCCACATCGGAGAAGACCTCCCGGGGTCCGCCGTCCCGCAGGATGTTTCCCTCATCCATCACCACCACCCGGCCTGCCTGCACCGCCTCGTCCATGTAGTGGGTGATGAGCACAATGGTGATGCCCTTTTCCCGGTTGAGCCGCTGAATGGTCTCCATCACCTCTGTGCGGCCCCGGGGATCCAGCATGGCGGTGGGTTCATCCAGAACAATGCACTTGGTCTCCATGGCGATGATACCCGCAATGGCCACCCGCTGCTTTTGGCCTCCGGAAAGTTTGTGGGGGGCGTGCTCCCGGTACTCGTACATGTCCACAGCCTTGAGGGCCGCGTCCACCCGGCGGCGAATCTCCTGGGGAGGCACTCCCAGATTTTCCGGGCCGAAGGCCACATCTTCCTCCACCACCCCGGCCACCAGCTGGTTGTCCGGGTTTTGGAGCACCAAACCCACCTGGCGGCGGACGTCCAGCTGGGTCTCCTCCACGCTGGTGTCCACGCCGCCCACAAAAACCTTTCCCGCAGTGGGCACCAACATGCCGTTGAAGAGTTTTGCCATGGTGGACTTGCCGCAGCCGTTATGTCCCAGCAGGGCCACGAACTCCCCCTCCTCGATGGACAGGTCCACGCCGTGGAGCACCTCTCGGGCATCTACCGATTCCGGTTCATAGGAAAAACGCACCTGCTGCGCTTGTATAAAGGGCATGGTCACACTCCTCACTTCCCGTCTTTGGGCTGGGAACGGTTTTCCGCCGCTTTTGCACCGGCGGGGGACTTCTTTTCCTTCCGCCACAGCCACAGGGCCGCCCCCAGGGAGCACCCAATCGCCACCAGGTACAAGGGCAGGAACATCACATGGGGCGGCTGGTTGGCCCCTGCCTGTCTGATGGCCAAGCCCAACAGGACGCAGAGCAGCACACACACCGCCACATAGACCCCTTTGGTAATGGGAGGCTGGGCTCCCTTGTCCGCCTTCCGCTCTTTGCGCAGCTCCCAGGCGTACAGGCCCAGCAGAACCACATCCAGCAAACCGGCCATCAAGGCGTACAGGCCCGCCAGAGACGGCACAAACAGCGCCTCATAGACCATGGAAAGGGTCCAGCCTGCAATCAGCACTAAATAACTCCATTTTTTCATGGCAGAACCACCTCGTTTAGAATACTTTCCGGCTCCCGGCCCATAATCGGGCGGAACGCACGCTGTCAAAGCCGCCGGCAGCACGAAGGGACAGGGCGCGCGCTGATTTTTTCGAGCCGCGTCCTTGGATGTCCCTTTTGAAAAGGGAGAGTCACAGGGCAAACCGCCTCAGCGCTGCCAAATGGCCGTGCTGCCGCAGGGCAGCGTCAGCCCGGTGGAAGTGACCGGCAATCCGATTTCCCCGGAGCTCACCTGGCCTCCAAAGCGCTTTTGCAGCAACACCCCCAGCAGATATTCCATCACCGCAGGAGAGAGCCCTGTGGTGTAAGAATTCAACAGGAAGAACAGGGGATTTTCGCTCAAAATGGGGACGCACAGCTCCACCAGCCGGTACAGCTGCTCTTCCAGCTTCCACACTTCGCCGCCGGGGCCCCTTCCGTAGGAGGGCGGGTCCATAATGATGCCGTCGTAGGTGCGCCCCCGGCGCTGCTCCCGCTGCACAAACTTCACACAGTCGTCCACCAGCCAGCGCACGGGACGGTCCTCTAAGGAGCTTGCCTGGGCGTTTTCCTTGGCCCACTGGACCATGCCTTTGGAGGCGTCTACATGGGTGACGGCGGCCCCTGCTCCCAGGCAGGCCAAACTGGCCGCTCCCGTGTAGCCAAACAAGTTTAACACCCGCACCGGATGTTCCGGCGGCCGGTGTTCCTGCAGGATTTTGTCCCGGGCAAACTGCCAGTTCACCGCCTGCTCCGGGAAGATGCCCGTGTGCTTAAAGCCCATGGTTTTCAGCCGGAAGGTCAGGTCCTCCCACCGAATCTTCCACACCTCCGGGACTTTTTTGTAGTAGGTCCACCGGCCCCCGCCGGAGCTAGACCTTTGGTAGCGGGCGTGGGCCTGGCCCCAGCGAGGGTCCCGTTTTTCCCCGGACCAGAGGATCTGGGGATCCGGCCGGATGAGAAGAATATCCCCCCACCGCTCCAAGCGCTCCCCATCCAGGGTATCGATCAGCTCATAGTCCTGCCACTGTGCAGCGCGCATAGGTTTCCGCCTTTCTTCTGTGATCTCCGTTACGTTTCGTCCAAACTGAGCTGGCCGTTATCCAAATCTTTCAGCCGCCCAGGCACCGGATAGCCCAAGTGCAAATAGGCTGCAGCCGTGGCGCAGCGCCCCCGGGGCGTGCGGGTAAGAAAGCCAATCTGCATGAGATAGGGCTCGTTCACGTCCTCGATGGTCACCGATTCCTCCCCGATCACCGCCGCCAAAGTCTCCAGGCCCACCGGCCCTCCGTTGTAGTTCTCGATAATGGCCCGCAGCATGTTTCGGTCGCTGGAGTCCAGCCCCAGCTCGTCGATCTCCATCCGGTCCAGGGCAATTTTGGCCGTGTTCAGGGTGATGACTCCCCCGCTCATCACCTCGGCAAAATCCCGCACCCGCTTTAAAAGCCGGTTGGCAATCCGCGGGGTGCCCCGAGACCGGGAGGCAATTTCCAGAGCCGCGTCCGCTTCGATCTGGGCCCGCAGGATCTCCGCGCTGCGGGAGACAATCTGCCCCAGCTCCCGGGGGGAATACAGTTCCAGCCGGAGCACCACCCCAAACCTGTCCCGCAGGGGGGCAGACAGCTGCCCGGCCCTGGTGGTGGCCCCCACCAAAGTAAACTGGGGCAGAGGCAGGTGATAGGAGGCCGCCATCTGTCCTTTGCCGGTGATAATGTCCAGGGCAAAGTCCTCCATGGCTGGGTAGAGGATCTCCTCCACGGTGCGGGGCAGCCGGTGGACCTCGTCGATAAACAGCACGTCTCCGGGGCTCAAATTGGTCAGCAGTGCCGCCAGATCCCCCGGCTTTTCAATGGCGGGACCGCTGGTGATGCGCAGGTTGACCCCCAGCTCGTTGGCCACAATCCCCGCCAGGGTGGTTTTGCCGCTTCGATATAGATTTTCAGGTTTTCCTTGACCTTGTCCTGGCCAATGTATTGATCGAAGGTGCGGGGCCGCAGAGGATTTTCCACCGCCTGGTCCTCTGGGATATACCCGGGCTCCATCATGCGGTTTTCATAGTCCAGGTCCTCTTCCCAACCTTGCTGGCCGCCATAAGGTTCTACCGGCATACTGCTTCTCCTTTCCCGCGGATCACCGCAGTTCCTTGCGCATCACGTACTCTTCGCCCTTGTCCACAGCCACCGCAAAGCCCAGTTTGCGATACAGGTTCACAGCCCGCCGGTTTTCCCGCTGCACCGACAGGGAAACCCCGCTCTCTCCCCGGGCCTGCAAAAGCTCCAGGAGGCTTTGCAAGAGCTGTTCCCCCCAGCCCTGTCCCCGACACGAGGGGAGCAGGGCAATGGCCAAGGAGGGGGTGTGCTCGTCCAAATGGCCGTAGTCCTCCATAATTCTGGCCCAGGCGGCTCCCACCACCTGGCCCTCCGCCTCTGCCACCAGGGCACAATCGTGAGGCTCTTTTCCGAAGTTTCGCACATACACCTGAAACTCCGGAGTGTCCAAAATCTCCCGAGGCAAGGGCGGCTGGCCCTCCGGGACAAAGATGGAAAGATACAAAAATTCCCGCAGCAGGGGGATTTCCTCCCGCCGCAATTCCCTCACGCAAACCTGCACAGGCGTCTGCCTCCTCTCCTCAGGTCAATGGGCGCTGCCAAAGCTTTTCAGGGCCTGCCGGATCAGCTCCTCCGGAGACAGGGAAGAATCCAGACGGCCCACAGCGGCGGCGGCCTCCGAGGCAGAATATCCCAAAGTCACCAGAGCGCTCACCGCCTGGGCGGCGTTCCCGGAGGCGGAAGGTCCGCCCGGCTCTGTCCCACTCTCCAAGGGAACCGCGCCGGACAAGTTCTTCACCTTGTCTTTCAGTTCCAGCACAATGCGCTGGGCCAGCTTTTGTCCCACGCCGTTGGCCTTGGTAAAGCGCTTGGCATCCCCGGCGGCAGCGGCCAGAGCCACCTCCTCCGGAGTCAGCTGGGAGAGGATGGACAGCCCCACCTTGGGCCCCACGCCGCTGATGGCCGTCAGCAGCCGGAAGCAGGAGAGCTCCCCCTTGGTGGCAAAGCCAAACAGATCCAAGGCGTCCTCCCGCACGTTGAGATAGGTGTACAGCGTCACCTTCTCCGAAAGCCGGGGCAAGGCCCGCAGCGTGCTCATGGAGGTCATACACCGAAAGGCGACGCCTCCCACATCCACCACCGCCGCGCCCGGCTCTGTGTGGATCAATGTACCTGTAACACTGTAAATCATGGTGTATCCTTTCTCTATCCAAAGGGCTGAGGCAGCCGCCCCTCTCTGCCCTGCGTCGACCGCGTGGGACGCTTTCCCCTCCGGCCGGTCCGGTTGTAAGAACGCAAAAAGGGTGGCTGCGGCCCTGCGGTGCGCCCACGCATCCCTCAGGGAACGTAAGAGGGCGGCTAGATCACTTGCTCCGGTTTATGCTGCCGGCGAAGCAGGGCCTCCCGCAGGGGGCTGCCTGCCGCCTGCCCGTGGCAGATGGCCAGGGCCAAAGCGTCGGCGGTATCATCGGGCTTTGGCACCTGGGGCAGATGCAGCAGCCGCCGGGTCATCTCCTGCACCTGTGGCTTCATCGCCTTGCCGTACCCGGTCACCGCCTGTTTCACCTGCATGGGGGTGTACTCATAGAGGGGCACCCCTGCCTGGGCTAAAGAGAGCAAAATGACCCCTCGCGCCTCTGCCACGCCAATGCCTGTGGTTTTGTTGTTGGTAAAGTACAGCTTCTCCACGGCGGCGGCTTCCGGCTGCAGCCGGCTGAGAATTTCCCCCATGCCCTGGTAGATCTCCACCAGCCGCTTGCCAAAATCCACCCCTGCCGGAGTGGTCACCGCCCCATATTCCACCGGGCTGTAGCGGCCTCCTGCCGCCTCAATCACACCGTAGCCCACAATGGCATAGCCGGGGTCGATACCCAAAATCCGCACGCGGCCGCCTCCTTTCCCGCAGATTCGTTTTATTATACCACACCTGCGGTGGAAGGTAAAGGCCGGGCAGATTGCACCAGCGCTAAGCAAGCCGCGGCGAAAGGGGGGCAGCCCAGGGGGTTCTCCTTCGACGGTTTTTCTCGGTGCGCTGCCGGCCGGGCAGCGGCCTGTCGCCCTTACGGGCGCGTACAGGCGCTGCCCTGGTTTTTCTTTTTGGGCTGACGCCCAAGAAGGGTAAGGCCGCGGTTTTCTTGCAAGAAAACCGCCTAAAGAACTTTTATGCGCCCTTCGCTCGGCCTTTTTACAGCTTCAGCTGCTCCCCGGCGGTCTCTCCGGCCTCAGGCAGCGCGCCCAAGGCAGGCAGGTTCTTCTTATACCGGTTGGGGTTGCGCAGCATACCCTCTTCATAGAGCTGCACCCCCACCAGCCGCTGGCCCTTTTTCACGTTCATGGCCTGGACCCCCTGGGTATTCTTGGTGGCCTTGGGGGCAATGAGCCCGGTGTGGAACAGCAGCATCCGGCCGGAGGAGGCGGTCAGCAGCACTTCCCGATCCTCCGGCACATACAGGGCAGCCACCAAGGGGGCTTTGTCGCTGTAGGCGTTTAAGAGCTTCTTCCGGTTCTGCTTGGTCTGGTAGGCGCTCATCTCCACCTTGGCCACCTTGCCGTTTGCAAAGAAGAACAGCATGTACCCGCTGTAATCGTGGGTGACGGCCATATACACGGCGCTCTCTCCCTCGTCCATCTGAGCCCGGGCCGGAATATATTCCCCTAACACGCTGGCCTTGGTGTCGGCAAAGTCCGCCGCCTTCAGCTTGTACACCTGGCACTTGTCGGAGAAGAACAGCAGCTCCGCGCTGTTTTGGTCCTCCACCTGCTGGGAGATTTGATCTCCCTCCTTCAGCTTCTGCTCTCCGCTCATGCGCAGGGATTGGGGCGTAATCTTCTTAAAGTATCCCTCTTGGGTGAAGAACAGGTGCACCGGGTAGTCGGGCACTTCCTCCACCAGCTCTGCCTCCTCCACTTCGTCGGCGTAGAGAATGCGGGATCGCCGGGGCTGGCCGTACTTCTGGGCCACCGCCTCCAGCTCTTTGACAATGATGCCCTTCACCTTGGCCTGGGAGGCCAGGATCCCCTCCAGCTGCTGGATGTCCTTCTCCAGGTCGCTGATCTCCTGGGTGCGCTTCAGGATGTATTCCCGGTTCAAATGGCGCAGACGGATCTCCGCCACATACTCCGCCTGGGTTTCGTCAATGCCGAAGCCGATCATCAAGTTGGGCACCACTTCGGCCTCTTCCTCCGTCTCCCGGACGATGCGGATCGCCTTGTCAATGTCCAGCAAAATCAGCTCCAAACCCTGGAGCAAGTGAAGCTTCTCCCGCTTTTTCTGCAGGTCGAAATAGGTGCGGCGGCGGACACACTCCACCCGGAAGGCGGTCCACTCCTCCAAAAGCTCCCGCACCCCCAGCACCCGGGGCATGCCGCCGATGAGCACGTTGAAGTTGCAGGCAAAGCTGTCCTCCAAGGTGGTGAGCTTAAAGAGCTTCTGCATCAGCTTGTCCGGATCCGTGCCCCGCTTCAGGTCCACGGTGATTTTCAAACCGTCCATGCCGGTCTCGTCCCGGATGTCGGAAATCTCCTTGAGCTTGCCCTGCTTCACCAGGTCAATAACCCGCTCTACAATCACCTCGATGGTGGTGGTAGGGGGAATTTGGGTGATGTCGATGCAGTTTTGGGACTTGTCGTAGGTCCAGCGGCTGCGCACCCGGAAGCTGCCCCGGCCGGTTTCGTAGATCTTTCCCATCTGCTCCCGGTCGAACAGGATCAATCCTCCTCCGGGGAAGTCCGGAGCCTGCATGGTGGCGAACAGGTCCGCCGACGGGTCCCGGATCAACGCGATGGTGGTGCGGCACACCTCCGCCAAATTAAAGGGACAGATGTTGCTGGCCATACCTACAGCGATGCCTGTGTTGGCGTTGACCAGCACACTGGGAAAGGTGGCGGGCAGCAAGGTGGGCTCTTTCATGGTGCTGTCGTAGTTGTCCACAAAGTCCACCGTGTCCTTGTCGATATCCTGGAACAGCTCCCGGCAGAGGGGATCCAGGCGGGCCTCCGTATACCGGGAGGCGGCCCAGGCCATGTCTCGGGAATAGGCCTTGCCAAAGTTCCCCTTGGAATCCACATAAGGGTGCAGCAGGGCCTCATAGCCTCGGGAAAGGCGCACCATGGTGTCGTAGATGGCCGCGTCTCCGTGGGGGTTCAGTTTCATGGTCTGGCCCACAATGTTGGCGCTTTTGGTCCGGGCAGCGTTCAAAAGCCCCATTTTATACATGGTAAACAGCAGCTTCCGGTGAGAGGGCTTAAAGCCGTCGATCTCCGGGATGGCCCGGGACAGGATGACGCTCATGGCGTAGGGCATGAAATTTTTCCGCAGAGTGTCGCTGATGTCCTGCTGGACAATCTCTCCCGCCCCGGCGATGAAGCCCTGCATCTTCCCAGGCTTTCCCCCGGAAGGGCTTTGTTTTTTTCTGGGCATGGTTTCTTCCTCCTTCCCTTAGGACACATCCAGGTCGTCCAAGTACTCGCCTCCGTGCTGGGCGATGTAGTCCTTACGGCCGCCCAGGTTGTCCCCCAGCAGCACGTCAAACATCTGGGCCGCCTGCTCCGCGTCTCCGGGTTTCACCTGAATAAGCCGGCGGGTTTTGGGATTCATGGTGGTCAAGTTCATCATGTCCGGGTCGTTTTCTCCCAGGCCCTTCGAGCGCTGAATGGTGTACTTTTGGCCCTCCAGCTCCTGGAGAAACTGCTCCTTTTCCCGCTCGTTGTAGGCAAAGTAGGTTTTGTCTTTGGCGGTGATTTCGTACAGAGGGGACTCGGCGATGAACACCTTGTTGTTCTCGATGAGATCGGGAGTCAGCCGGTAGAGCATGGTCAGCAGCATGGTGCGAATGTGAAACCCGTCCACGTCCGCGTCGGTGCAGAGGATGATCTTGCTCCAGCGCAGGTTGTCCATGTCAAAGGCGCCGATGGACTTGTTGGCCTTGCTCTTCACCTGGACCCCGCAGCCCAGCACCTTGATCAAGTCGGTGATGATCTCGCTCTTGAAAATTTTGTCGTAGTCCGCCTTCAGGCAGTTCAAGATCTTGCCCCGGATGGGCATGATCGCCTGGTAGTTGGGATCCCTGGCCTGTTTGACCGAGCCCAAGGCGGAGTCACCCTCCACAATAAAGATCTCCCGCTCCTGCACGTCCTTGCTGCGGCAGTCCACAAACTTGGCCACCCGGCCGGTGATGTCCATTTTGGCAGTGAGTTTGCCCTTTAAATTCAGGCGGGTCTTCTCCGCATCCTCCCGGCTGCGCTTGTTCACCAGCACCTGGCCGGCGATCTTCTCCGCATCCAGGGGGTTCTCGATGAAGTAGACCTCCAGGTTGTGGCGGAGCATCTCCACCATGGCCTCCTGGATGCCCTTGTTGGTGATGGCCTTCTTCGTCTGGTTCTCGTAGGAAGTCTGGTTGGAGAAAGAGGAGATGACAATCACCAGGCAGTCCTCCACGTCCTGGAAGGTGATCTTGCTCTCGTTTTTATTGTACTTGTTGTTCTGCTTTAAGTAGGCGTCGATCTGGTACACAAAGGCGTTGCGCACCGCTTTGTCCGGGGCGCCCCCGTGCTCCAGCCAAGAGGAGTTGTGGTAGTACTCCGTCACGTGGACCCGGTTGGAAAAAGCGGCTGCCACGTGAATTTTCACATTGTACAGGGGCATATCCGCCCGATCCCGGACCTTTTTCTCGCTCTGCCAAAACTGCACCGGGGTCAGGGAATCCTCCCCGCAGATCTCCCGGGCGTGGTCCAGAATGCCGTTTTCGTAGCAGAAATCGGTGGTCTCAAATTTGCCGGGGGCCACCTCGTTTTTCAGGTGGAAGGTGACGCCTGCGTTGACCACCGCCTGACGCTTTAAGATATCCAGATAATAGTCCAAACTCACGTCAATGTCTGTAAACACCTGTAAGTCCGGCTTCCACTTGATCAGAGTGCCGGTGTCTTTTTTGCCGTAGGGCTCCTTGTGCAGGCCGCCCACGTTTTCCCCATGTTCAAAATGCAGGGTATAACGGCAGCCGTCCCGGCGGATGTCCACGTCCATGTACTCGGAAGCGTACTGGGTGGCGCACAGCCCCAGGCCGTTGAGGCCCAGGGAGTATTCATAGCTCTGTCCGGATTCGTTGTTGTACTTGCCGCCGGCATACATCTCGCAGAACACCAGCTCCCAGTTGTAGCGCTCTTCTTTCCGGTTATAATCTACGGGAATGCCGCTGCCGTGATCTTCTACCTGCACCGAGTGATCCAAAAAACGGGTGATGGTAATCTCGTTTCCCCGTCCTTCCCGGGCCTCGTCGATGGAGTTGGAAAGGATTTCGAAAATGGAATGCTGGCACCCATCGATGCCGTCCGAGCCGAAAATCACCGCCGGGCGCAGCCGCACCCGGTCGGCCCCCTTCAGGCTGGTGATGCTCTCATTGCCATAGGTCTGTTTTCTCGCCATAGTTCCTCCTGGCCTTCTATACGCCTACAATACAGCAACCAAGGGAACGGATCATTCCCTTGGTTGCCATACAGATTTTCTTGCTGCTTTATTCTTGTTCCGGAGCGTCCGGCGTCTCCTCCAGGGAGACGTCCCCGGCATGATCCGCGCCGGTTTCCGGCAGGGCCTCTTGCGGCTCCTGGCCCAAAGCCTGGGCCGTCATGCCGCTGGGCAGCAGGTTGCCGTCCATCACCTGCTGGAATTCCACACCGTCGATCTTCTCCTTCTCGTAGAGCACAGCCGCCAGCCGGTGGAGCTCCTCCATGTGGTCCTTCAGGATCTGCTCGGTCTTCTGGTAGGCCGTGGAGATGATGGATTGGATTTCCTCGTCAATCTCCGACGCCGTTTGCTCGGAGTAGTTGCTGATGTGACCCATTTCCTTGCCCAGGAAGGGGTTGCTGTCATCCGCCCCATAGGTGATGGGGCCCAGCTTATCGCTCATGCCGTACTTGGTCACCATGGCCCGGGCGATCTTGGTGGCCCGCTCAATATCGTTAGAAGCGCCGGTGGAGATATCGTCCAGCACCAAAGCTTCCGCCACACGGCCGCCCAGCAGGACCACCAGCTCCTCCCGCATCTCTTCCCGGCTGCGGTAGCTCCGGTCCTCTGTGGGCAGATGCATGGTATAGCCGCCGGCCATACCCCGAGGGATAATGGAAATCTGGTGCACCGGGTCTTGGGTGCCGCAGTAGTAGGTGGCAATGGCGTGGCCCGCCTCGTGATACGCGGTGAGCTTCTTCTCCTTCTCGCTCATGACGCGGCTCTTCTTCTCCGTGCCCACCACCACCTTGATGGTGGCCTCTTCGATCTCTTCCATGGTGATAGCCCTGTGGTTCTTCCGGGCAGCCAGCAGGGCGGCCTCGTTTAAGAGGTTCTCCAAATCCGCACCGGTGAAGCCCGCGGTGGACTTGGCAATGGTGGAGAGCACCACGTCGGGAGCCAAAGGCTTGCCCTTGGCGTGCACCCGCAGAATCTCCTCCCGGCCCTTGATGTCCGGATAGCCCACCATCACCTGCCGGTCGAACCGGCCGGGACGCATCAAAGCGGGGTCCAGAATATCCGGCCGGTTGGTGGCGGCAATCATGATGACGCCCTCGTTGGCGCCGAAGCCGTCCATCTCCACCAGCAACTGGTTCAAGGTCTGCTCCCGCTCGTCGTGGCCGCCGCCCAGGCCGGCGCCTCTCTGGCGGCCCACGGCGTCGATCTCATCGATGAAGATGATGCAGGGATGGTTCTTCTTCGCCTTGTCAAACAAGTCCCGCACACGGGAGGCGCCTACGCCCACGAACATCTCCACAAAGTCCGAACCGGAGATGGAGAAGAAGGGCACTCCCGCCTCGCCGGCCACAGCCCGGGCCAGCAAAGTCTTGCCGGTGCCGGGAGGGCCCACCAGCAGCACGCCTTTGGGAATCCGGGCGCCCAGAGAGTTATATTTGTTGGGGTTTTTCAAAAACTCCACAATCTCCCGAAGCTCTTCCTTTTCCTCATCGGCGCCGGCCACGTCGGCGAAGGTGGTCTTCCGCTTTTCGTCGCTCATCTGCTTGATCTTGGCCTTGCCAAAATTCATCTGCTTGTCGCCGCCCATACTGGAGCCCAAACGGCGCATCATAATCATCCAGAAGATGATCAGCCCCGCAAAAAGAATCAGCGTGGGCAGCAGGCTGACAAACCAGCTGGTCTCCGCCGGCCGGATGATGTCCTGCACCATTTTCTTGTCGGGATGGTCCTCGTTGTACTGATTGATGGAGTCCCGCACATCCATGTAGAACAGGTCCACACTGGGCAGCACATACCCCACCGACTCTCCGCCTTCCAGGGTGATGAGCATTTCGCCGGTGCCCAGGTTCAGCCGGTATTCCGTCACCTCCTGGCTTTGGAAGTAGTCGATGATATCGGAATACTTGTGCGTATTCTGCTGGGGCGTCCGGTTGTTAAACAGGAAGATGATGATAAACAGCACCACCACCGGAATCCCAATATACAGCAGAAGATTGCGAATCTTTTTTTGATTTCCGTCCAAGAATCTGTCCTCCTATATCTAAGAGTCTTTCCGCTTTCCCCCGTTTTACGCGTAGACGGCAGGCTTCAAAATGCCTACAAAGGGAAGATTGCGGTATTTTTCATCATAGTCCAGCCCATATCCTACAATAAAGGCGTCGGGAATGCGGGCGCCCACATAGGTGGGAAACACCTCTACCTCCCGGCGTTCCGGCTTGTCAAACAAGGTGCAAATGCGGATGCTGGCAGGCCCGCGGGACTGCAGCAGCCGGGTCAGGTACTGCAGGGTTTTGCCGCTGTCCAAAATGTCCTCCACAATGAGGATGTCGTATCCCTTCAGCTCCAGGTCCAGATCCTTGAGGATCCGCACCACGCCGGAGCTCTTCACCCCCGAACCGTAGCTGGAGGTGGCCATAAAGTCAATGCGGGCAGGAATGGTGATGGCCCGCATCAAATCTGCCATAAACACCACAGACCCCTTGAGCACGCTCACCAACAGCAGGTTCTTTCCAGCGTAGTCCCGGGAGATCTCCTGGCCGATGCGCGCCACAATCTGGCTGATCTGCTCCTCTGAAAACAGCACTTCTTCAATGTCTTGCCGCATGTCCACATGCTCTGTCATAACCCATCCGTCCTTCCCCAATTTCAAAAATCCTTGGCTTCCCGCAGGGACACCACCAGGGCCCGGCGGGTAGATGCTCCCACTTGAAATCCCTCTGCCGGTCCTGCCCCCTCACAAAAGACAGGACGGCCGTTCCACTCCAGCAGCACCATGCGGTCCCGCTGCAACAGGGGAACCTTGTTTTCCTGAAAAATTCCCTTTAACGATTTGGTCACCCCGCGGCTCGCCGGGGCAAAACGGTCTCCCGGCCGCCGGGAACGGGCGATCAAATTGCCTGTAATTATAGCATAGTCCAGGGCGTTTTTAAACAACAAATTGTGAATTTTTCGATCCTGCGCCCCCTGGGGAAGGATTTTCTCCTGCAAAATCAGGACTTTCCCACAGGGGAGCAGGGTTTCTCCCAGCCCCACAGGCAGGCAAAAGCCTTCGCTGGGCGCCTCTTCCAGAGCCAGCACCCCTTGGGAGCAGCAGGCCCGCCGGCCGCCCGGCAGGTCCACCCGGCCGCCCCGACGCAAACAGCGGGAAAGGGCCTGCACGTGCTTTTTTTCCAAGGGCTCCTCCCCGGGCCACCAAAGCTCCAAGGCGGCGGCCTCCAAAGCCGGATGCGCCTGGGCCAAGACCTGGGCGCGAATCCCCCAAGGGCACCGGGCCTCCTGCAGCAGCCGGGCGGCCTCTCCCTCCAGAAAGTCCCGGATTTGGGTGAGGCTTTCCGTCATGCGGGAGACCGCCGGCACCAGCTCCGGGTTCAGCTCCCGAAGGGCCGGCACCACCTCCAGGCGGATCCGGTTGCGGGCGTAGGCGGGGGACAAGTTGCTGCTGTCCGTCACCGTGGGCAGATGAAACCGGGCGCAGTACGCCTCGATCTCCTGCCGGGTGGCCCCCAGCAGGGGCCGCAGGATCTTTCCCCGCCGGTAGGGAATGCCGCACAGCCCTCCCAGGCCGGTGCCCCGGCACAGGTGGAGCAGCACGGTCTCCACGTTGTCCCCCCCGTGGTGGGCCGTAAGGATCCGGTCCTCCGGCTCCGGCGCCAGAGAGGCAAAAAAATCGTAGCGCACCTGGCGGCCGCACTCCTCCAAGCCCATATTCCGGGCCCGGGCCAATGCGGCCACATCCTCCCGGTGCAAGGCCAGGGGCAGCCCAAACTGCCGGGCAAACTGCGATACCACGGCCTCGTCCCGGTCGGACTCCCGTCCGCGCAGCCGGTGGTTCACATGGGCCAGCAGCAACCGCTCCCGGGGCACCCGGCCCAGCAGCCAGTGGCACAGGGCAGTGGAGTCAGGCCCTCCGGAAAAACCCACCACCACCCGGCCTTGAGGCGGCAGGCCCGACAGGTCCACCCGCAGCCCCTCACTCATGGCGGATGACCTCCCGGGAGGTGAAGCGCATGTACTCGCCCTGCCAGTGGACCGGGATGGACTTGGTCTCTCCGTGGCGGTTTTTAGCCACAATGATCTCCGCGGCGTTTTGGTCCATGTCCTCTGTGAGCTGGCCGCCCTCGCTGGTGGCGTTGTAGGCCTCCCGGTGCAGGAAGATGACAATGTCCGCGTCCTGCTCGATAGAGCCGGAGTCCCGCAGTTCCGACAGGCCCGGCCGGTGGTCCTTGGTGCGCTCGGTGGCCCGGCGCAGCTGGGACAAAGCGATCACCGGCACATCCAGCTCTTTGGCCATGACCTTTAAGTTCCGGGTGATCTCCGAAATCTCGTTGACCCGGTTGTCGTTTTTTCGGGTGCCGGTCATCAGCTGCAAATAGTCCACAATCACCAGATCCACGTGGTCCAGGCGGCGCAGCTTGCCCTTCATCTCCGGCACGGTGATGCTGGGGTTGTCGTCAAAGTACAGGTCTGCCTGGCGGAGAATGTCCCCCGCCTCAATCAGGTGGGCCCACTCGCTCTCCGTCAGATCCCCGGACCGCAGCTTGGTGCCCTCCACCAAAGCCTCGCAGGAGAGCAAGCGGGAAGCCAACTGCTCCTTGCCCATTTCCAGGGAGAAAAACGCCACCCGCTTCCCTGCGGTCACGGACACGTGCCGGGCAATGTTCAGCCCAAAGCTGGTTTTGCCCACGCCGGGCCGGGCCGCCAGCACAATCAAGTCCGAGCGGTTTAAGCCGGTGATGGTGCTGTCCAGTTCCCGGATGCCCGTGGGCAGGCCCTTGTACTTGTCCCGGTCTGCGGAGTTTAGCTTGTCCAGCCGGTCGAAGGTGTCCAGCAGAATCTCCTGGACCTTCTGCAGGCCCTGGTCGCTCTTTCCCCGGCGGATGTCGTAGATTCGCTGTTCCGCCGCGTCCAGCACCAGGGAGGCCTCCCCGCCCCCGGAGCTGGCGTCGTCCAAAATGTTGCGGGCCGCCTGCATCAGGGTGCGCAGGTCGTACTTGTCCCGGACAATGCCGGCGTACGTCTCCACATGGGAGATGGCAGGCACCAGCTGGGCCAGCTGGGTCAAGTACACCTTGCCCGTGGCTTCGTCAAAGGCCTCGTCGGCCTTGAGCCGCTCCAGCACGGTGACAATGTCCACCGGCTGCCCCAGAGCGAACATCTCCAGCATGGCCCCGTAAATCAACCGGTTGTTTACCCCATAGAAATAGTCCGCCCGGGGCAAAATGTCCACCACCGCAGACAGACAGGAGGGCTCCAGCAAAATGGCCCCCAGCACCGACTGCTCCGCCTCCAGGCTGAAGGGCATGGACATGCCCGCCATTCCTTGGGTGTCTAAATAGCCGTCCTGATCCATTGCAATCCCTCCTTGCTTCTCCCTGGACGCCAGGGCCACGGTTATAAGGGCCGCAGAGCATGGCCCATGCCGCCTGCTTCTCCCTGCGGGCCAGGGCAGCGGGCTTTCCCGCAGCATCCTTTAGCTGGTCTAACACCCAGCGGCCGCTCCCCCGGTAAAAGGGAGAAAGCCCCCAATAGGGGGCGGTCTCTTCTGCAGCTTTGGGGCAGAGCGGCAAAGCGCCCCGCCTCTGTTTGTCTTCAGGCGCCGTTACCCCGCTGCATTCCCGGGGAAAAACACGGCGCCGGCTGTTGCAACTGCTCTGCCGCTCAGGCCTTTTCGCATACAGCCACGCTCATGGCTGCGGAAATGCCCGCGTAGAATTTCACTTCAAAACTGTAGGTGCCGAAGGCCTTGATGTCCCCCGAGAGGACCACCTTCCGCTTATCTACCTCCACGCCAAACTGCTGCCGGATCTCCTCGGCCAGCTCTTTGGCGGTCACCGAACCGAAAATCTTGCCTCCCTGGCCGGGCTTGGCGTAGATTTTCACCGTCTTGCCCGAGAGGATTTCCGCGTTCTTCTGGGCCTTCTCCGTCTCGGTCTTGACCTTATACTCCCGGGCGGCCTCTGCGTTTTTCAGCTCGTTCATCGCCTGGGCGTTGGCCTCCTTGGCCAGCTTCCGGGGCAGGAGAAAATTCCGGGCGTAGCCGTCAGACACATTGCACAGCTCTCCCTTTTTCCCAATGGACTTCACGTCCTGCAGCAACACAACTTTCATAAAGCGATACCTTCCTTTCTCCCGGCGGCGCTTCCTCTCCCAAAAGGGCGGAACCACCGGCCGCTGTTTCTCTATGCCAGGGGCAAAACCCACCGTCCGGCTCTCTGCGGGTTCCGGTTCAGTTTTGCACCGTTGTCTGTTCCAATTTGTCGTCCAGCTCCCGGATCAAAGCCCGGCGGGCGTCTCCAATGGTGGTGTTCTTCAATTGGGCGCCGGCCATGGCGAAGTGGCCGCCTCCCCCGAATTCTTCCAAGATCACCTGCACGTTCACATCCCCCAGGCTGCGGGCGGAGATGTTCACATCCCCTCCGGACCGGTAGAGCACAAAGGAGGCCTTCACCCCCATAATGGACAGCAGCTCATCCGCCGCCTGGGCCGCCGCAATGCGCAGATCCTCAAACTCCCAGTTGGAGGTGGCAATGGCGCAGCCCTTGTAGATCTCCGCGCCGGAAACCAGCTGGGCTTTCTGCTTGTAGGTGTCCAGGGAATCGGAAAACAGCTTTTTCACCGCCACCGTGTCCGCTCCCCGCCGCCGCAGGTAGGCGGAGGCCTCAAAGGTGCGCACGCCGGTTTTCAACACAAAGTTTTTGGTGTCCAGCATGATGCCCGCCAAAAGGGCCTGGGCGTCGGCTCCTCCAATAGAGGAGGCTTTGATGTATTGGGCCAGCTCCGTCACCATTTCCGAAGCGGAACTGGCGTAGGGCTCGTGGTAGAAGATCAGGGCGTTTTTAATGTGGGTCACCATCATCCGATGGTGATCGATCACCACCACCCGAGGGATCCGGTCCAGCAGGTCCCGGCTCTCCACAAAGTTCACCGAGTGGGTGTCCACCACAATCAGCAGAGAGCGTTCCGTGGCGCTCTGAATGGCCTCCAGGGGCGGAATAAAGATCTCCTCGCCCGGATAGGCGGCCTCGGTCATCTCCACCAAGGGGCCGGCCAAGGTCTGGTTCCGGTTGATCACAATGTGGGCCTGCTTTTCCAGGCCTTTGCGAATGGCCGCCCACATGCCCACCGCGCTGCCCACGCTGTCCAGGTCGGAGTTTTTGTGTCCCATAATAAAGACCTGGTCGCTGGCCTGCACGTGGTCGGTGAGGGTGGCGGCGATAACACGAGTGCGCACTTTATCCCGCTTTTCCACCCCTTTGGAAAGCCCGCCGAAGAACTCGTAGGAGTCCCCCTCTTGTTTGACAGCCACTTGGTCGCCGCCCCGGCCCAAGGCCATGTCCAGGGCCTGGCGGGCCCAGCGTTCGCTCTCCGCCACGTCTTTGGCTCCCCGGCCCACGCCGATGGACACAGTGGCGCTCATGTTATTGCGCACGCTTTTCACTTCCCGCACGTCGTCCAAAATGTGGAAACGCTTCTGTTTGGCTTGCTCCAGGTGGGCCTCGTCGGTCACCAGCAGATAGCGGTTGTTGTCCAGCCGCCGCAGGAAGCCGCCCATCTCCTGCATGGTCCAGTTCCGCAGGCGGGCGTCCACCTCTGCAACCACACGGGACTCGTCGCCTCCCAGGCTGTCCCGGGCCATCTCCTCTCGGTTGTCGAACACGGCCAAACACACCACTGGCCGCTTCTCCCGATATTCCTTGTCCACAGCTTTGAAATAGGTGTCGTCCACAAAGTAGAGGATATACCCTGCCTGGGCCCGGGCGCCGTACACGGTAAATTCCCGCCCGTTGTGGGAGACGGACGTGCCGTGCTCGCCCATGACCTGCCGGAAGGTTTTAGGGTAAATGTATTTGAGCACATTGTCCCCCAAAAACTCCCTGCCGCTGCACAAGGCGCCGGCAAAAGCCTCGTTGGCCCAAACGATGTCCCCCGCCGGCCCCACGACGGCCACCGGCAGAGCAAAGGACTGAAAGGCGCGCACTTCTTCTGCAGAGAGCACCTTTTTGGCGCTCCCCACCGTGGTGATGATATTCCGCCGGTATAACACATCGGAAACCAGCACAGCCAGCACGGAGATGCCCGCGGCGGTCAGTTCCACCGCAAACAGGATCTTGTTGTACCGGTAACTGGCCAGACCCATGAGCACCATGGCCCCCGCCATAAAATAGAACAGCGGGGACACCACCCAGACCTTTTTCCGCCTCACCTTGGCATTCCTCCCTCATCCTCGCGTGGTGAAAAGCGCCCTTACACCTCCATGATAATGGGCAGAATCATGGGGCTTCGGCGGGTTTTCTGGTACAGGAAGCGGGAGAGCTCATCCTTGATGCTCTGCTTCATGCTGCTCCAGTCCCGCACATGCTGCCGGACGCACTCCTCCAGTGTATTATACACCAGATCCCGCGCTTCGTCCATAAGAGCTTCCGACTCCCTCACGTAGACAAAACCGCGGGAGACAATGTCCGGCCCGGAAACCACTTTTCCGCTGGCAGCGTCGATGGAGCACACCGCCACAATCAGGCCGTCTTGGGAAAGGTGCTTCCGGTCCCGCAGCACAATGCTGCCCACATCGCCCACACCCAGGCCGTCCACCATCACCTCGCCGGCAGGCACATTGCCCAGCTGCCGCATGTGGTCTTCGTGAAGTTCCAGCACGTTGCCAATGTCCCCGATGAAGATGTTCTCCCGAGGCATTCCCATGGCCATGGCCAGGCCGGCGTGCTTGCGCAGGTGTTTTTGCTCTCCGTGGACCGGGATAAAGTACTTGGGCCGGGTCAGCGCCTGCATCAGTTTCAGCTCTTCCTGGCAGGCGTGGCCGGACACGTGCACGTCGTACATGCTCTCGTAGATCACCGTGCAATCCTGCTTGAGCAGCTCATCCACCACGGCGCCCACGGTCTTCTCGTTGCCGGGGATGGGCCGGGCGGAAATGATGATGAAGTCGTTGGGGTTGATGGCCACCTGCCGGTGGTCGGAAAAGGCCATGCGGGTCAGGGCGGACATGGGCTCCCCCTGGCTGCCGGTGGTGATGAGCACCAGCTGGCCAGGCTCATACCGGTTGATCATGTTCAGGTCGATGAGCACCCCATCCGGCACATGGAGGTAGCCCAGCTCGCTGGCAATGCCCATCACGTTGACCATGCTCCGCCCCGACAGGGCCACTTTGCGGCCGTACTTTACGGCGCAGTTGATGATCATCTGCACCCGGCTGATGGAGGAGGCAAAGGTGGCCACAATAATGCGCTTTCCCTCCGCCCGCATAAACAGGGAATCCAGCGAGTTGTTCACCGTCTGCTCGGTCTGGGTGTAACCGGGGCGCTCCGCGTTGGTGGAGTCTGCCAGCAGGGCCAAAACCCCTTCCCTGCCCAGTTCCGCGAAGCGGGCCAGGTCGATCATCCCGCCCTCTGCCGGCGTCATGTCGATTTTAAAGTCGCCGGTGTGGACAATGGTTCCCCCGGGCGTGTGGATGGCCAGGGCCACCGCATCGGCGATGGAGTGGTTTACATGAATCAGCTCCACATCCATGCAGCCCAGCTGAATGTGGGAGCCTGCCGGCGTCACACGGAGTTTGGCGGAGCTGTGCAAGTTGTGCTCCTTCAGCTTGCCCTCAATCAGCCCAATGGTCAACGCCGTGCCGTACACCGGCACGTTCAGTTTTTTCAGCAGGTAGGGCACCGCGCCAATGTGGTCCTCGTGACCGTGGGTGATCACCACGCCCCGAATTTTGTCCCAGTTTTTTTCCACAAAGGCAAAATCGGGGATGACGCTGTCCACCCCGGGCATATCCTCATCGGGGAAGGAGAGGCCGCAGTCCACAATGAGCATGTCGTTCTGGCACTCGTACACCGTGAAGTTTTTGCCGATCTCGTTGAGGCCGCCCAAAAAATACACCTTCACCGGGGGTTTTTGGCTTTTTTTCGGCCTGCCGCAGCCCCGGCGGCTGCGCTTTTCCAGCGCTGCCTCCTGCTCTTTGAGGGCCTGCACCTGGGCGGCGGTCTGGCTTAAGGCGGGTTTTTGAGGCTTGCGCCCGCCCCGGGAAGAGCCCCGCTGGCCGCTTCCCTTTGCTGCAGATGGGGATTTGGCGGGGGTTTTGGCCGCGCTCTTGGGGGCGCTTTTCGCCGCCGTTTTTTTCTGCTCCGTCTTGCCCCGGGATTTGCCGGTATTCTTTTTCGGTCCGGCGATTTTTCCAATTTTCGGCGCATTCTGGACGCCGCTGAGCACCTGATCCTGCTGCCGGGAGACGTTCTCCCCTGCCGGCGTTCTGCGCCGGCTGTTCTTCTTTTCTTTCTCTGCCACAGATGTTCCTCCTTACGCGAAAATAACCTTGGCCGCACCGTACCGGAAGCGCACGATGCCGCCTATAACCTGCACATCTTTTTTTGGATTTCGTGAAAGAGGCCGTGTGGGAAAACTCCCCTAAGCCTTGTTTGAAAAGCCCCGGGCACCGTTTTTCGCCTTTCTGGCTCTGGGCCCTTTGCAAACAGCCGGAATCCCCACGGGGTTTTGCCCTTTTGAGGCGCACCTCTCCTGTCTGCAGGCGATCCGGTCCATTCCCACCGTTCAAACAAGGCAGAAAAAACGGGACATGCATCCAGCAACACAAGCGCCGGACACACTTTTCCCGGCGCTTTTCCCATCCACTTGGAATTTTCCCGTATTTTCGGGCCGCGGAAGCGTCTCCCGCTTTGAGGGCGCATTGCCCCATCCCGTGTTTTTCACGGCCCCTTTTTCCGCTCTATCAAAAATACACGCGGAGTCCTATCCCGCGTTGATGCCGCACGTTGGGCCCCGCCGCCGTCCAAGCGTTCTCCGCCGGAGGCGCCGCGCGGAAACTCTCCCACGCCTGTGAGGCCTTCTCTGTCCTTTATTGTAACGTCTCCCTGGGAAACTGTCAAGCGGCCTTTGGTTCCCCCTGCTTCCAGTATTCCCCAGCGGGGGCTCTCTATCCCCCAACGGGGAAACCACCCGCCGCTGCCAAAAGCGCCCCTTCCCTTGGCCAAAGAAAATTTTTCTTGGTACGGTCTGGGGTATTGAAATGTATACTAAAATGGTGTATATTTAACTCACGCTAGACAAACACTTCCGAGGAGAAGCGTTTTTTCACACTCTCCCCGGCTTGCGGAACCCGGTCGTACAACCGGGCCGATACAGCCCACAGAAAGGATGATTTTTCTTTATGAACAGAAAGGTTTACGCGGACAACGCCGCCACCACCGCCGTCTCTCCGGAGGTGCTGGAGGCCATGCTCCCCTTTTACAAAGAAGTATACGGCAACCCCTCCAGCTTGTATTCCCTGGGACAGGAGGCAAAAAAGCCGTTGGAGGAGGCCCGGGAGACCGTGGCCCAGTGCCTGGGCGCCCAGCCGCGGGAAATCTACTTTACCAGCTGCGGCACAGAGAGCGACAACTGGGCGATTAAGGGCGCTGCCTACGCCATGAGGCGCAAGGGCAAAACCCACATCGTCACCTCCGCCTTTGAGCACCACGCCGTGCTGCACACCTGCCAGGCCCTGGAGAAAGAGGGCTTCACCGTCACCTACCTGCCCGTCCACGAAAACGGCATTGTCCGGCCGGAAGAGCTGGAGGCAGCCCTCACGGAAAACACAGGCCTGGTCACCATCATGTACGCCAACAACGAGATTGGCACCATCCAGCCCATTCCGGAGATTGGGGCCATCTGCAAGCGTCACGGAGTGCTGTTCCACACCGACGCCGTGCAGGCGGCAGGCCAAGTGCCCATTGACGTGCAGGAGCAGAACATCGACCTGCTGTCTCTCTCCGGCCACAAGCTCCACGCCCCCAAAGGGGTGGGCGCTCTGTACATCCGCAGCGGGGTGGTCATCCAGAACCTGCTGGACGGCGGCGCCCAGGAACGGGGCAAGCGGGGCGGCACGGAAAACGTGGCCTCTATTGTAGGGCTGGCCACCGCTTTAAAGCGGGCCTGCGCCACCATGGAGGAGCGCCGGGTCAAACTGACCGCCATGCGGGACAAGCTGATCGACGGGCTTTCGAAAATAGAGCGCTGCCGCTTAAACGGGGACCGGGAACACCGGTTGCCGGGCAATGTGAGCTTCTGCTTCCAAGGGGTGGAAGGGGAAAGCCTGCTGCTTATGCTGGACCTGAAGGGCATCAGCGCCTCCTCCGGTTCCGCCTGCACCAGCGGCTCTTTGGACCCCAGCCATGTGCTGCTGGCCATCGGCCTGCCCCACGAGGTGGCCCACGGCTCCCTGCGGCTGAGCTTTGGAGACGAGAACACCATGGAGGACATCGATTATATTCTGGAGACCGTGCCCCCCATCATCGAGCGGCTGCGCTCTATTTCTCCCCTGTGGGACGCCATTCAAAACGGCAAGGTCAACTACGACGCCTATATGTAAGGAAAGTTTGCACAAGGAAACTTTTCCCGATTTTAACGAAAAACAAAACCGGCCGGTCATGCGGCAAGAAAGCTTACTAAGAAAAAAGAAAGGATGGATTCTTTATGGCATACAGTGCAAAGGTCATGGACCATTTTGCCAATCCCCGGAACGTGGGGGAAATGAAAGACCACAGCGGCGTAGGAGAAGTGGGCAACCCCAAGTGCGGCGACATCATGCGCATGTACATCAAGGTGGAAGGCAACGTGATCACCGACGTGTCCTTTATGACCTTCGGCTGCGGGGCGGCTATCGCCACCAGCAGCATGGCCACGGAACTGATCAAGGGCAAGACCATCGACGAAGCCCTGCAGCTCACCAACAAGGCGGTCATGGAGGCCCTGGACGGGCTGCCGCCGGTAAAAGTCCACTGTTCCGTTCTGGCGGAACAGGCCATCAAGGCAGCTGTGGCGGACTATTACACGCGCCAAGGCATTGACCCCACGCCCATTGTGGGAGAACTGACCGATTGTGACGCCTGCCACACCGATCTGGCATAAGCGCTCCAAACGGACTTTGCCCAAAGAAAAACCCATGGAGAGGGGCCGTCGCTTGCTGCGACGGCCCCTTTTTGGCCTGGTGTGAGGCCTTCTGCGTTCTGAAAGTCCTGGCAGGTTTCTCCCTCTACAAAAATTTACAGAAAAGAGTGTGGTCTTTGCGCCCGGGGTGTGCTACAATGGCAGCAGAAACTTCTCCCTTTTTAGGGAAAATCCGGCACTGTAAAGTAAAAATGAAAAAATAGGACCCGAAATCAGCAAATATTGTTACGCAACGAGCAAAAGCTCACGTTTACGCTTTTTGGACAGATGA
>CAJFEW010000030.1 GCA_904374805.1 uncultured Neglectibacter sp. | reverse complement strand
TTTGTCGCTGAACGCCCTTTAAGACCGTGGGGCGCTGGTCTCGCCTGCCGGCTCGGTCAGCGCTTGACGGTGCCCACTGGGCACCAGCGCCCCACACCCGGCAAACTTTTTGAAAAAAGTTTGATCAAAAACTTTTACGTTTGCTTTCTTTTGCTTTTTCGACAGTCCCAGGGACCTGCTGCAGAGAGCAGCAGGTCCCTATTTCGTGGCCGGACACCTGGCGGATTACCGTTCCCGCAGGTAGTCCTCTAAGGGCTTTAAAAAAGCCCGGTCCGTCTTGTCGTAGGAAGAGGCCACCATGCGAGCCGCCTCTCGGTCCTGGGGAGAAGGATTCTTTTGCGCGGCGAGCATTTTGCGGAACATCCCCATCATCCACCGGTCCACAGGGCCCATGGCCTCGTAACGCAGGCCGCTCCACAGGTAAAAGGTGCGAACCGCGTTTCGCTCTTCCTGGGTGAGATTTTGGGCCACACACTGAGCCACCGTCTCCTCCTCCGGAGGCATGGCCCCGGTGAAAAACAGCGCCACCTGTTTTCCCTGCAGGCGGGGCAGCTGCTCCCGAAACCACTTCCACTTCCGGATGCGCCCCGCATGGACGCTGGAGCCGAACACCACTTTGTCATAGGAGGAAAAATCCACCTGCCCCCGCTCCGGAAGCGAGATGCAGTCCCCGTGAAGGTCCTCCTGCAACCACTGGGCATACTGTTTGGTAAAGCCGGTCTTCGAATAGTACACAATCAACAGACGCATGGCACACTTTCCCTCCTGCGGACGCCTGCAGCGCCCTTTTCCCCATCCTACCGGGCCAGGGAGAGAAAGTCAAGTTAAATGTACGGAAAGCGGCCACCTGGGAAAAGTTCCCCGCCCTTTCAGGAGTTCATCACCCAGTACAGAGGTTCCGGGCACAGGGTCCAACCCAGGCGTTTGTGCAGTTCCAGAGAGGCCGTGTTGCCGTCCCAAATCTGAGAAAAGGGAATCCATCCCCGCTCCCGGCACCAGTTGCCCATAAAGCCCAGCAGGGCCGTGGCCACCCCTTGCCGGCGAAAGGCCGGCAGCACCTCCAGCATTCCCACGCTCCCTTCGGCGTGCATGCCGATAAAGCCGGCCAGCTCTCCCTGGAGGAAGGCGCCGTGCATCACCCCCGCCTCCAACCGCCGGCGGATATACCCCGGATCGGTAAAGGAGTGGTACGTTTCCAAAATCACCGAAAAGGACTCCTGGCCCAGCCGGCGGATTTCCACCTCTTTCCCCACAGGGAAAGAAGCCTCCCCCGTATACACAGCCTGGGTGCAGGGCTGGCAGCGCTCTATGCCGTAGCGCTTCCGCAGGTATTCCCCGGTCTCCCGGTCGTGAGTCACAACCAGGTCCATGTCTTGCACCCCAGCGCACAAGGCCTGGCCTGCCTGCAAACTTTCCGCCGCCAGCATATACAGCTCTCCCGGCACATTGTACAGCAGCACCCCCTGCTCTCCCAGGGCTGCCACCTCCACCATGCCCCGGCGAAGAGGCTCCAGCATGTCCACATACCGCAGGGGTTCCCGCTCCAAATAGGCGGCAGCCTTCTCCAACTCTCGGTTCATAGGGATTCCTCCTTCTCTTCCTCTTCCTGCAGCAGCACCGCCCGCACCGGGGCGCCGTCCAGGCCCTCCCACTTGAGGGGCTGGGCTGCCAGAAAGTACCTTCCCGGTTCTACGCCGGATAAGTCGCAGCTCTCCAAAAGGGCCACCTGGGCGCCCAGCAGCGCCCGGTGCACCGGCCCGGGATCGGAGAGGGGCCCCACGGTCATCCCCTCCACCCCCAGCAGATACAGGCCCTGGCGAGCCAGTTCTTCCGCTGCCTCCAGGGAGAGCTCCACCTCTCCCTGCACCAGCAGCCGCTTTCCCGCCAGTTCTCCCAAGGACTTCACCCAGGGGACTCCCAGCCGCCCGGAGGCCCTCACCACCTGGCAGGGCCCCACACAGCGGAACAGTTCCACCTGGTCGATGGAGGCTCCCTGGGGCAAAAAGTGACAGGGCGCGTCCATGTGGGTGCCCCCATGGCTTCCCAAAGACACCCGGGTCAAGTTGTAGGAAGCCCCTTGGGCGATCTGGCTTACCGGCTGCTTTTCCGGCACCGGATCCCCGGGGAACACCGGCGCTCCAAACAAACCACGGGAGATGTCCACCAGCTTTCCAGGCTCTCTCATAGCTGGGGCATCACCTTTCGCAGCAGCTCCTGGGCCTTTTCCGCAGAGGAGCGGGCGAAGGTCACAAAGTCCACCGTGTCGCTGTCGTGGGCGTTGTCCGAAATGGTTCGCAGCACCGCGCAGGGCACCTGGTTCACCAGGCAGGCGTGGGCAATGGCCCCGCCCTCCATCTCGCAGGCCAAGGCGCCAAATTCCCGCTCCAGCCGGTCTCCCACACGGGGGTCGGCCACAAAGCGGTCTCCCGTGGCCACCACGCCCCGGTGGGCGTGACCGTACAAATCCTGGGCGGCCGCAGCGATCACATCCCCGATTTTCTCCTCACAGGGGAAAAGCCGCACAGGCTCCTCCTGGCCTGGCACGGTCATCTGCCCGGCAGGCCAGCCGTCCAGGGCGGTGGTGTCAAAATCGTACTCCACACAGGCGGTGGCCACCACCACATCCCCAATGCGGACATGCTCGCCAATTCCTCCGGCCACTCCAATGTTCAGCACCAAACGAGGCTGGTAAAAATCCACCATGGCCTGGGTGCACAGGGCGGCGTTGACCTTGCCGGGAGAGCACTGGGCCACCACCACAGGCACCCCCGCAAGGGTCCCTCGGGTAAAGGTCATATTGGCCCGCATATCCTGGCTTTTTTCCTCCATGGCCGCCAGCACGGCGTCCACCTCTATTCCCATGGCGCCAATGACGCCCACCGGTTTCTGTTCCATACGGCTCGCTCCTTCTGTGTAGGTTTTCCAGTTTGGCCGGACCCAGCACAAGAGCCCGGCCATCTCCGCCTATTATAGCACGGGAAAAGCCGGACCACAATTGGGAAAAAACCTGCTGCCGCCATTGACGGACCAGGGGAAAAAGGTTTACAATAACTCTATACAATTTTCACCGCACGGAAAGGGGACAAGCGCAATGGTCATTGCCGTCATCACCGGGGCCTCCAGCGGCCTTGGAAAAGAATACATCAACGCCGTCATCGAACAGTTTCCCATGGTGGAGGGCTTTTGGCTGGTGGCCCGCCGCAAGGAGCTGCTCAAGGAGATTGCCGAAGCTCACCCGGACAAAACCATTGCCGCCATCTCCCTGGACCTTGCCAAAGAGGAAAGCATCGCCGTGTTTGAGAAGCTGCTGAAAGAGGGCAATCCGGAGATCAAGGTGCTGATCAACAACGCGGGCTACGGCAAAGGCGGGGACTTTTTCTCCTCCAACCGGGAGTCCCAGGCCGGCATGGTGGACCTGAACTGCCGGGCGCTGACCGCCCTCACCCGGCTGTGCCTGCCCTACATGCTGGACGACAGCGTGGTGCTGAACGTGGCCTCTGTGGCAGCCTTTGCCCCCATGCCCCGTCTGGGGGTGTACGCCGCCACCAAGGCGTATGTGGTCTCCCTGTCCCAGGCCCTGCACCAGGAGCTGCGCTCCCGGGGAATTTCCGTGTGCGCCGTGTGCCCAGGTCCCATGGACACCAACTTCTGGAACGTGGCCGGCCTGCAGGAGGGGAAGTCCGCCCTGATCGACCGCCTGCCCCGGGTGGATCTCCAGCAGGTGGCCGAGGGTTCCCTGCGAGCTGCCAGGAAGGGGAAAAAGCTCTACACCAAAGGCGCTTTTTACAAGTTCTATCACCTGCTGGCCAAACTTCTGCCCAGCGGGCTGCTGCTGAAATTTACCCAAGTGTAAGGGACTCCGCCGCCTGCCTCCCAGGAAGCCAAACAGAAAGGGCTGTTGCACCATGCAACAGCCCTTTTTTCCTCCTTGCCAGAGGAACCCACGCTTTTTTATTTTTCCTTGGAGGCAGCCGCCTTCTCCTGGGCAGCCTGCGCCCGGGCCTTCTCGGCCATTTCCTTGACGCCAATGCCGCTGCGCAGCGCGCCCAACTGGGCGTAGTTTTCCGCAAAGCCCTTCTCCACAGGAGGCGTATTCTTGGGGCCCCAGCGGAACACAAACTTCAAAAGCACAGGGGTGACAATGGTGGTGGCCACCACCATCAAGATCACCGGGCCCAGGAAGTTGTTGCCCATAAGCCCCAGGGCCATCCCTTTGCTGGCCACAATCAGGGCCACCTCGCCTCGGGAAATCATGCCCACGCCGATGCGGGCGCACTGGTAGTTCTGGTAATGGCACAGCTTGGCGCCCAGGCCGCAGCCCACCACCTTGGTGAGCACCGCCACCACAATCAGCAGCACCGAGAACAGGATGATGGCCGGGGTCATGGCGGGCAGGGTCACCTGCAGGCCAATGCTGGCGAAAAACAGGGGGGAAAGGTACGCGTAGCTCAGCACGTCAAACTTGGAGTTGAGGTACTGGCTGCGCTGGGTCATAGAGATGATCACGCCTGCGCAGAAAGCGCCGGTGATGTCCGCCACGCCAAAGGCCACTTCCGCCACGTAAGACATGAGCAGGCAGAACACAAAGGCGATGATCACATGGCGGTGCATGCCCTTTTCGGCCTTGACCACCCAATGGGTGTAAAACTTGTAGAACAGGAAGCCGGCCACCGCCACAAAGACGAAGAAGCCCACAATCTGCAGCAGCACAACCCAAATGCTCACAGAGGAGTCCGCCATGCTGCTGATGACGGTCAGGGCGATGATGCCCAGCACGTCGTCGATGATGGCCGCACCCAAAATGGCGTTGCCCGAGCGGGTTTTCAGCTTGCCCAGCTCCTTGAGCGTCTCCACGGAGATGCTCACAGAGGTGGCGGTGAGGACCACGCCGATGAACATATTCTGCAGGAACGTAGAGGCGGCGGCATCGGAATCGATGACACCAGGCCGGTTAAAGAAGTAGGTCAGGCCAAAGCCGCCGGCAATAGGCACCAACACGCCGATTAAGGCGATGATAAAGGCCGCTTTGCCGCTGTTCTTCAGCTCCTTCACATCGGTCTCCATACCGGCGCAGAACATCATCACAATCACGCCGATTTCCGCCGTCTCTTTGATAAACTCCGTCTCCTGAATCACGTCCAACACAGCCGGGCCCAAAATCAGACCGGCCAGCAGCGCGCCCACCACCTGGGGCAGCTGGAACCGCTGGGTGAGAAGTCCCAGCAGCTTTGTAGAGAGCAAAATCAAGGCCAAATCAAGGAGAAATCCATATCCGCCTTCCATGCCCATCCCTCCTGTTTTCATAGTTTGTTAAAAATTATTCCAGTTTGCTATTATACGCCCCTTTTGGCCAATTGCAAGAATGGGTTGGAAACTGAACTGTTTTTCAGCTTTTTCGCCAGTAATTTTGTGCACAAACTGTGTTATTTGTAGCCTCTCCCTTCTGGGGGCAGCTTGGCAGAAAACGGCCCCTGTGGTATACTTTGGCAAAAGGAGGCCTGTTTATGGAACCTATCCATTTGCAAGAAGGGCCGGTGGCAGTGCGGCCCCTCTTTTCCCAGGATGCGCCCCTGCTGCTCCGGTGGATGACCGATCCCCGGGTGTTGGCGTTTTACGGGGGGCGGGACCTTCGGTTTACCCCGGAGAAAGTGCAGGAGGAATTTTACACCCCGGAACAGGGGGTGCGCCGCTGCCTGGTGGAGTTTGAGGGCATTCCCGTAGGCTACATCCAGATCTACCCACTGGACGAAGAACTGTGCCGGGAATACCACTACCCCCACCGGAAGGAAGAATTGGCCTTTGGCATCGACCAATTCCTGGGGGAGCCGGCGCTGTGGGGCAAGCACATCGGCCGGCGGTTTCTCTCTTTGGTGCTGCACCACCTCACCCAGCAGGAAGGGGCTGCCGCTGTGATTTTGGACCCTCACGCCGACAATTTCCGGGCCCTGCGCTGCTATGAGGCCTGCGGCTTTCGGAAAATTCAATTCCTTCCCGCCCATGAGCTCCACGAAGGGGTGTGGGAGGACTGCTGGCTGATGGAATACCGCCCCGCTCCTTCCGCTTAAACTGAGAAAGACCTGCCGAAGCCCCCGGAGGGTCTTTTCACGCTTTTCCGGCCTTTCCCTCTCTCAGTCCCTGCAGGTAGGCGTCCGCCTGCTCTCGGAAGCGGAACACCACCCAGTTTTTCTCCGGGTGCTCCTCCTGCAGCGCCAGGATTTTCGGCCGCTGTTGCTGGGGGAACGTCCGGATATAGTCCATGAATTCCGGGTCCTCCTCCGTCTCCACCCAGGGTATGTCCGGACGAACGGTTCCCCTGCGGGCGCGCACCCCCTCCAGGCAGACCTCCACCGGATAGTCCAAAAAGAACACCCGCTGGCAGCGGGCCAGCCGCCGATCCAAGGTACGGCTGTAATTGCCGTCCATAATCCAGCGCTGGCTCTGGGCCATGGCCTGCTCCAGCCGCTGGTCAAACACCTGGTTTTCCACGGTGGTCCTGTCGGCGTTCCAAAAAAGCAGGTCCAGATAGAGCAGCGGCAGGTCGGTCAGCTCTCCCAAGGCCCGGGCAAAGGTGCTTTTCCCGCTGCCCGGACTGCCAATCACCAAAATCCTCTCTCCCAGCATAGCTCCCTCCTATTTGTACAAAGCCACCCCGGACTTGTCCACCGCCTCATAGGCCTGGTCAAACTGGTACCCAAAGGCGTCGTGCAGGGGGAACAAATCCGACAGAGGCACCAGCACAAAGGCCCGCTCCCGTATGTGGGGGTGGGGCACCGTCAGCTCCGGCGTGTCCGAGGCAAAACCCTCACATAGCAGAATATCCAAATCCATGGTGCGCGCCCCGTGGTACTCTACCCGCACCCGGCCCAGGCTCTTTTCAATCTCCAGACAGTGCTCCAGCAGCCGCTGGGGCTTGAGCCGGGTTTCCAGCAGCACACAGCAGTTGAGGTAGTTGTCCTGCTGGCTGATTACGTCAAAAGGTTCCGTTTCGTACACATTGGACAACTTCACAATCTGGGTGCCCTCCAAACGCTCCAAGGCGTCCAGAGCCCGGGCCAGGTTGTTCTCCCGGTCCCCCAAATTGGTGCCCATCCCGATCACTACTTGCATGGATGTTCCTCCTCTCTCCGCTGGGTGATCTCCACTGCCATGTAGGCAAAGTCCGCCTCCACCGGGGCCTCCGGCTTTTTTAACAGGACCGTGACCGCTTCCACAGGGGGATAGCCCTCCAGCACCCCGTCGCACACAGCCTGGGCCGCCCGCTCAATCAAGTCAAAGCTCTGCCGGGTAAACACGTCCCGCACCGTTTGGCACACCGCCGCGTAGTTGACCGTGTCCTCCAAACAGTCGGACCGGCGCGCCTGAGACAGGTCCGCCTCCAGGGTGAGATCCAGCACAAAGGTCTGCCCGTCTCTCTTTTCCTCCGGATTCACCCCGTGGTAGGCAAACACCCGCAGGTCCTTAATGTATATACGATCCATAAAACCGCTCCTTTCCCTTGTGGTATTCCAGCCAAGCCGGTTTAGGACCGGCGCAGGGCGTCTGCCATGCGCGCCGCCTGCACCGCTTCCTTCACATCGTGGACCCGCACCAGGTCGGCGCCGCCCAGAATGGCGGCGGTGTGAACCGCCAAGGTGGCGGGCAGCCGCTCCGTAAAGGGGGGATTGCCGCAAAAGGCCCCGGTCACTCGCTTGCGGGAAGCCGCCATCAGAAAGGCGCAGCCCTCCACCTTGGTCCGCTCCACATGGGCCAGCAGCGTCACATTTTCCTCCAGGGTCTTTCCAAAGCCAATGCCTGGGTCAAAGCACAGCCGTTCCCGGGCAATACCCGCCCCCTGTGCCGCCTGCAGCCTGTCCTGGAAAAACGCCCGCACTCGGGCGCAGATGTCTCCCCCTGTGGTGGCGGGGTCCATCACAATGCAGCCGCAGTCCGATCCGGCCACCGCTGCCAGCATCTCCGGCCCAAAGCCGGTCACGTCGTTGATCACCGACGCCCCGGCTTCCAAGGCCTTCCGGGCCACCCAGGGGTAAAAGGTGTCCACAGAGACCGGCAGCCCTGTGGCCTTTTCCACGGCAGGCACCACCTGGGCAATGCGGGACCACTCCTCCTCTGGAGAGATAGGGCTGTACCCCGGCCGGGTGGACTGTCCCCCGATGTCAATCAGGTCCGCTCCCTCCCGGGCCATCTCCCGAGCCCGCTCCACAGCGGCGGCCGGGTCCAAATACCGGCCTCCATCAAAAAAGGAGTCCGGGGTCACATTTAAGATCCCCATCACATAGGTGCGGGTTAAGGGAAGGCGGTGCTTTCCCGCCTGAAAAACAAGGGGTTCCATCTGTTGTCCTCCTTTTAGGGCCGTCGCGCCAGATACAGCTCCATGGTGTCGTACACGTGCACGGTGCCGCCCAGGCGGCAGATGGCCTGGGCCATATCCCGGCTCAGCGCCTCCTGAGCAGACGCTTCCATGGCCCGAAAATCCGAATAGGTGTGCATCAGCCCCACATAGCCCTCAGGGGACAGCTGACGCACCCCGTGGAACTGGTGGCTTTCCACCTGTGTAAATCCCCACCGGCGCAAAAGGGCCTCTTTCTCCTCCCGGCTCTGCTGGGAGATGCCCCGGTGGGTTTTCTTCTCCTGACTTTGGTGGGCTTTGTACACGGCCTGTATGGCCGCAAAAGCAGGCGTTCCCGGGCGCTCCGGCTGGGGGTGGTTCCAGAACAAAGCCACCGCACCCCCAGGCCGCAGCAGCTCCTTCACCCGGGGAAAGGCCCGGTCCTCGGGCAGCCAGTGAAAAGCCGTGGCCGCGTAAAACAGGTCGAAGGGGCCTTCTAGGGGACAGGTGAGAAAGTCCCCCTGCACCACTTGCAGCTGGGGCTGGTGCCGGAACTTCTCCCGGGCAAAGGCAGCCAAACGCTCTCCCCGTTCCACGCCGGTCACCTGCCAGCCCGCCTGCAGAAAAGGTTCCGTGGCTTGGCCGGTGCCAAGGCCCATTTCCAAAGCCTTTCCCGGGGGCCCCGCGTACTGAAAAACAGCTGCAAACAGCTCCGGCACGTACCGGGGCCGCCAGCGGTCGTAATTTGCCGCATCCTCATTGAAGGTGGAACAGAGAACAAAGGGATCCATAACGACGCTCCTTTCCCAATTGCCGTTTCCAGAGGGCTGTCCTCACTGGGCCGGGCCCAGCAAGTCCCTGACAATTTCTCCCGCCAAAATCAGCCCCGCCACACTGGGCACAAAAGCCATGCTCCCCGGCGTGGGTCGGCCGGCGGTGCCTTTGCTGTCCCCCTCCTGGGCGGCTTGAGGCGTCCGGGCCTCTTCGGTGGAGTACACCGCCTTTACCCCGGTGACGCCCCGGCGCTTCAACTCCCGGCGCATCACCCGGGCCAGCGGGCAGACGCTGGTCTGTTCCACCGGAGCCACCCGAAAGGCCGTGGGGTCCAGCTTATTGCCGGCGCCCATGCAGCTAATGGCCGGCACCCCTGCCTCCCGGCAAAGGCGCAGCAGCTCGATTTTCGAGGTGACCGTGTCAATGGCGTCCGCCACGTAATCGTATCGGGTAAAGTCCACCTCCCCGGCGTTTTCCGGGGTGAAGAACAACTGCCGCGCCTCCACCCGGCAGTCCGGGTTGATCTGCAGCACCCGCTCCTTTGCCACCTCCACCTTGGGACGGCCGACAGTGCCCTCCAGGGCGATGATCTGCCGGTTGATGTTGGTCAAGCTCACCTGATCCCCATCAAACAAATCCAAAGCCCCGATGCCGCTGCGGGCCAGGGCCTCCACCACATAGCCTCCTACGCCCCCAATGCCAAACACAGCCACCCGGGCCTGGGCCAGTCTTTCCACACCCTCTCTGCCAATGAGCAGCTCCTCTCTGGAAAATCGATGCAGCACTGCCCGTTTCCTCCTCTCTGTCACGGTTCCCCCTGGGGAATCTCTTCCTCTTCCCGGCCGGGTTCCCAGTCCGTGCCCGCCGCGCACAGGCCGCAGACCTGCCGGGCCCCTGCCTCATACAGCGCCAAAGCACAGGCCCGCAAGGTGGCCCCTGTGGTGACAATGTCGTCCACCAGTAAAAGGTCCTTTCCTCGGGCAGCCGGCCGGGCCCTGTAGGCGCCCCGCACATTGTCCGCCCGCTCCGCTCGGGACAGCTCGTGCTGGGTGGCCGTCTCCCGCACCTGTTCCAACAGGTCCCAGCAGGGCAGATGCAGCTCTTTGGCCAGGGATTTTGCCAGCAGCTGGCTTTGGTTGTAGCCTCGCCTGCGCCGTTTCTCCGGGGACATGGGCACATAGGTCACCCCGTGAAAGGGACGCAAAAAGGTGCCGGCGGTCTCCGCCATCACCCAGCCCAGGGGCAAGGCCAAGCTGGTCTCCTGCTGGAATTTCAGCCGGTGCAAGGTGTCCGCCAGCCCCTGCCGGTAGGGAAAGGGCGCCAACACCCACAGCCTGCCGTCCTCCCCCCAGAGCTGTCCCTGGGGATCACGGGGCAGCAGCATCTCTCGGGAAACCGGCTTCTCCGGCAGAGACGCCTGGCAGGTCCGGCAAAACAGCCGGTGGGGCGTCACCACCCGGTGGCACAGCAGGCAGCGCCCTGGGCACAAAATCCTCCACAGCCGCTCTCCCACCGGCAGGGCATGCCATACGTTCACAGGCTGCGGCAGAACCGGCGGAAGGCCTCCCGGCCCTCTTCCGTATCCTTGTAAACTCCGGCGTTGCCCAAAATCTTTCCAAAGATGGCGCCGATGCTCTCCTGGATGATCCGCTGGGTATCGCCCTCTCCGGCGCCGGCGTCCCGCAGCTCCTCATACCAGGGACGGTGTTTTTCCATCTCCGGCCGGGTCAGGATTTCCTCCGCCCGGGCAGGACAGCGCAGGGCCTCCTCCAGCAGCTGTGTCTCCTGCAAAAGCCGGGGCGGCAGAATGGCCAGGCCCATCACTTCAATGAGGCCGATGTTCTCCTTTTTGATGTGGTGGTACTGGGCGTGGGGATGGAACAAGCCCAGAGGGTGCTCCTGGGTGGTGCGGTTGTTGCGCAGCACCAGGTCCAGCTCGTAGTCCTCTCCCCGGCGGCGGGCAATGGGGGTGATGGTGTTGTGGGGGGTGCCCTCCGTGTAGGCCAGAATGTCCACGCTCTCGTCGGAGTAGGTCCGCCACTTGGTCAAAATCTTGTCCGCCAGGTCCACCAAGCGCTGGGGCGCAGCGCTGCGCAGCCGAAGCACGCTCATGGGCCAGTGGACAATGCCTGCCTGCACGTCCGCAAAGCCGGGGAAGTCCACCTGCTCCCGCACCGGCGCCTTGGCCATGGGGAACTCATACCGCCCCCCCTGGAAGTGGTCGTGGGAGAGGATGGAGCCTCCCACAATGGGCAGGTCCGCGTTGGAGCCCACAAAGTAGTGGGGCAAAAAGGCCACAAACTCCAGCAGCCGCTCCAGCGACGCACGGCTGACCTGCATGGGCCGGTGCTCCCCGGAGAGCACGATGCAGTGCTCGTTGTAGTACACATAGGGGGAGTACTGCAAAAACCAGGGCTCTCCGCCCAAAGTCAGGGGAATCAACCGGTGGTTGCCCCGAGCGGCCTGGTTGGGGCTGCCCACAAAGCCCTCGTTCTCCCGGCACAGGGCGCAGGCGGGATACCCGGACTGGGGGGCATTTTTGGCCGCGGCAATGGCCTTGGGGTCCTTCTCCGGCTTGGAGAGGTTGATGGTGATGACCAAATCCCCATAGGGCGTGGGGGCGGTCCACATCCGGTCCTTTTCCACCCGGTCCACCCGGATGTAGTTGGAAGACCGGGCCAAGCCGTAATAATAGTCCGTGGCGGCCTGCTTGTCCTGCTGGTAGAGGCGGTAGAATTCCCCCACCACCTGGGAGGGGCGGGGCATCATGCAGTTCATCAGTTCCGTGTCAAACTGATCCCGGGCGTCCCTCGTATCCGGGTCGATGATCCCCGCCTGGACGGCATACTGGCACAGGCGCTCCAACGGTTCCGCCGGGGTGTGCAGCTCCTCATCTACCGGCTGGGGCACAAATTCTCCCAGGCCCAGCAAGGCCAGCATCCGGTTGGCAGTGTACGGCAAGTCCTCCTCTTCCAGCAGACCTCTCTGGCGGCCATAGTGCAGCAGGCGGCAAATTTCCCTGCTGATTGTCTCTCGATCCATTCCCATCATCCTTTCTCCGGCTTCCCATGGATTGCATTTTATTGTACTACAGAACGGGGCAAGAAACAAGAAAAAAAGCAGGGGCGCGCTCCCAAAGGATTGGGAAAAGCGCGCCCCCGCAGAGAAAACCTCTTCAAATTTGCTTTCCGGCAGCCGGTGGGAAAGCGCCCTCAGGCCTCCTCTCCATCCAGCTTATCCAGCACTTTGGCAATGACGGTGAGCACCCGCACATACAGGTCCCCGGCGTCAATCTGCAGCTCCTGGCCAGCGCCGCCGGTCCCTTGGAGCCCCAGCTCCTGGTAGACCTGCTCCACCGCCTCTCGGGCCCAGGCGGGCACAGAGTCCAGGGTTTTATACTTGTCCTGGTTCTCCGCAAAGACCTTTTGGGCTTCCGCCCTGGCCAGCCGCACCACCTCTTCTTGGGTCATGTCCTCTTCCTCCTCTCCCTGGGTCAGGGCCGGGTACTCCTTATAGGCCAAGTCCCCGTCCCACTTTCTGCCGTTGAGCACCAGCTGGTTGGTGTACTGCCACATGCCCACGGGCTTGGTATAGTCCAGGGCGCTGCTCCACTGGGCCACCCACTTGTCGTAGGGGTCCAGCCGTGGGCTGTTCAAGCGGGTCTGCATCCAGTACAAAAAGGAGTACACCCCCACATACAGGCCCGCCTGCTCCACCGCCTGGCAGTAGGCCACCACATTGTCCACCAGGGCCTCTCCGGCCGGCAGGGAGCTGTCTTCCACATCGTACCACACGCCATAGGCCGGCCGCCGGCCCTGCAACAGCCGCAGGGTGTGCGCCGCCTCGCTGCGGGCCATGTCCGTGTTTTGGGCATAGGAGTACAAATACGTCCCCCAGGGAATGCCCGCCGCCTCGCACTTGCGCACGTTGTTGGCAAACTGGACATCGTCCTGGCTGTCTATATCGCTGCCGTACCCGCAGCGGATGATGACAAAATCCACCTGCCCTTTGAGGGCCTCCAGGTCCACGTCCCCGTTGAATTCGGAAATGTCGATTCCCTTTGCAGGAAGCTGTGCCACTTTGTTCACCTCCCCCTGGAAATGGCCTTCCCCTCCATCCTATGCGCCTGTCCCCAAGAGGTGCCGGGCTGTCCTCCTTTAGAGCGATTCCTTCCCTTCCCAAAAGGCCTGGGCCACCCAAGCGGCCTGACCCCGGGTCACCTGGGAGCCAGGCGCAGGCACCCCCTCCCCGGAAAAGGGGAACAGGCCCTGCTCCCATGCCCAGGCAAATCCCTGCGCCCCCCACGTACAGCGGACGGTCTCCAGCTGCTCCGGCAGGCGGGGCTGCCCGGCCCAACGCCAGAGAACCACCGCCAGCTCTTCCCAGGTGAGAGCCCGGTCCAAGGCAAACCGGCGGCCTCCCACCCCCTGGAACAGCCCTCGTTCCGCCGACCAGTCCGCTGCGGCAGCCCAGCAGGATTCCGGCTTTACATCCAAAAAATACCCCCGGCGCCGGGGAGCGGGACAGCCCGCCGCCCGATGGGCCACCAAAGCCAGCATGCCCCGGGGCATCGGGCGGTCCGGGGCAAACCGCAGGGGCGCCACCCCTTGAAACAATCCCTTTTTGTAGGCCCAGCAGATCGCCTCTCCCCAAGGGGACCCTTCCACATCGGTAAAAGGGGTGCCCGGATAGACAGAGTCCTCCCTTCGTTTCTCCTTTCCCATGGGCTTCCCTCCTGCATACTTCCCATTTGTCAGGGAAATTATATCGCACAAGAAAAGGTCAGTCAACTACATTTTACTAGTATTTTCATTCGCCAATGTAGTGTACTCTTAAGGAAAAGAGGGGGGATTTCATGGATTGTTTGGAACGGATCCGGGAACTGCTGCAGGAGAGGGGATGGAGCGTATACCGCCTGGCCCAAGAGGCGGGCGTGCCCCAGTCCACCCTGGCCAATCTTTTTTTGCGCAACAACGTGCCCACCTTGCCCACCCTGGAGCGAATCTGCCAGGCCTTGGGCATTACGCTGCAGGAATTTTTCACGGAACAGCCCACGCTCCCCTCAGAAAACGCCATGACCGAATCCCTGCTGGAACAGTGGAAAGACCTGTCCCCCGCGCAGAAAAGCCTGGTGCTGGAGTTGATGCGCCAGCTTCGCCGTCCCTGACAGCCTTTCTGGGACAGCCCAACACAGAAGGGGCCGCTGCACCATGCAGCGGCCCCTTCTCGCTTGATTTCACCGGGAAAAAGAAACATCGCGAACAGCATTTGCGCTGTTCGCGATGGCTTTGGTGGGGACAACAGGACTCGAACCTGTGACCTCCTACGTGTGAAGCAGGCGCTCTAACCAGCTGAGCTATGCCCCCGTAACGCAGGCTAGTATACCAGATTTTCTCGGTCCCGTCAAGTCCTCATTTTTAAAAATTTCGAATTTTTTCCCCCTGGGCCTATTCCGTCCACTCCGGCGGGCGTCCTTTTCCCGGCGCCGCTGCTGCCTCTAGGCGGTCCCTGAGGGCCAGCCTTTTTCAAGCAAAATGCACCCGCAGAGTTTTGATCTCATAGGGCAGAATCCCTACCCGGCACCGGCAGCCCTCTGCCTCCACGGGCCCCTGGACACGCTCCAACAGGTCGCATTCCTCCACGGCCCGCAGCTCCCGGCCAAAGGTGAGCTCCACCGGTCCCCGGGCGTTTTCGTGCTCGTACAGCCGCAGGATGATCCCATCTCCGTCCTCGGCGGCCTTCACCGTCTCCAAGGTCACATGGGGGCAAGTGGTGGACACCAGGCTGAAGGAATCCTCCGCCCCTTGGCCGGCCAGTACCCGCACAGGCTGGTTCAAGAACAGCGCCTCTTTTTGGGTGCCCCCCTGCTGCCAGGATCCCTGGTGGGGATACAGGCTGTAGGTGAAGAAGTGCTCTTCCCGATCGGCCTGCGGGTTGGGCTCCCGGCCGCACTTGATCAGGGACAGGGCCAGCACCCCGTCTTCCACCGAGTGGCCGTACTTGCAATCGTTGAGCAGGCTCACGCCGTAGCGCCCCTCGGACAGGTCCGCCCACCGCTGGCCGCAGCTTTCGAACCGGGCTTTCTCCCAGCTGGTGTTCCGGTGGACCTTCCGCTTTACGTTGCCAAACTGAATGTCGAAGGAGGCCTCATCCGTGTGGATTTCCAAGGGGAACAGCACCTTGAGCAGCTGCTGATCCTCGTGCCAGTCCACGTAGGTTTCAAAGTCAATACGCCGGCTGTCCGCGTAGAAGCGGACCTTCTGCCGCAGGAAGGAATCCCCGTAGCGCCGCTGGATCTCCAACGTTGCCCGCACCGGGCCCCGCTCGGTCCAACGCAGGGAGGACACGTCCTCCAGAGCCCAGGACTTCTCCCGGTAGTAGGCGTCCACATCCCAGTTGTCGTAGTGCATGGGCTTGTCTTCAAAGGCCACCAGGGCGTTGCCGCAGGCGCCCTCCTGCAGCACCTCCCGGGCAAACTCCTTGTCGTACAGGCGGGCAAAGGTGCCGTCTTCCGCCAGCTCCACCGTGTAGAAAGGCGTCTCCAGCCGGTTTTCCTCCCAGGTGAAGGGGGAAGCCGTCTCCCCGGCCTCCGCTGCCCGGAAGGTTTTCCACCCCTTGGCGGGCAGGCCGGTCACAAAGGCCACGGCGCCCTCCTCGGTCTGCTGCACCGGGAACCGGCGTCCTTCCCCGTCCTCCAGGGCGCCGCCGGAAAACGCGCCCAGGCAGACCACGTCATCCCGGGCAAAACCGGTGGTGTTAAAGAGAGTGACCGTTCCAGGCGCCTCCTGCACCAAGCTTTGGGCCCGGCAATGGAGCAGGGACTCCCCCTCCTCCTGGAGCTGGGCGTATTCCCGCTTGGTGTCCTCATAGACCTCTCTAATGGCGGAGCCGGGCAGGGTGTCGTGGAACTGGTTGAGCAGCACCAGCTTCCACAGGCGCTCCAGCTCTTCCCGGGGATAGGAGACCTTCTCCCCGGCCAGCACGGAAAACAGCTCCAAGTCCATGAGCAGGAACTCGCTCTTCCGGTTAGACCGCTTGTTCCGGGCCATAGAGGTGTAGGTGCCCCGGTGGTATTCGAAGTAGAACTCCCCTTCCCACACAGGCAGCCGGGGATCGTCCCACACCCGGTCTTCCAGCTCCCGGAAATACTGGCCCGCGAAGGCCTGGCGGGTGCGGGGCAAGCCCTGCAGGCCCTTTTCCATGCGCAGATGGGTTTCCAGCATCTCCCGGGTGGGACCGCCGCCCCCGTCTCCATATCCATAGGCGATCAGCACATCCCGGTTCAGGTCCTTGTTCTGGTACCGCTCCCAGCTGCCCAGGACCGCATCCGGATGGAGCATGCCGTTGTAGGTGGTGAAGAAGTTCTCCACCGGCTGGCCAATGCCCAAGGTGGTGATGAAGTGGGCCAGCACCTCCGTGCCGTCAATGCCCCGCCACCGCAGGGTGTCGGCGGGGATCTCGTTGACCTGGTTCCAGGAGAGCTTGGTGGTCATAAAGTAGTCCACGCCGCACTTTTTCATGATCTGGGGCAGGGCGCCGGAATAGCCGAACACGTCGGGCAGCCAGAGGATTTTGCTGTCCACCCCGAACTCCTCCTGGAAAAACCGCTTGCCATACAGGAACTGGCGCACCAGGGACTCTCCGGAGGTCAGGTTGCAGTCGGCCTCCAGCCACATGCCGCCCTCGGGCTCCCAACGGCCCTCCTCCACCCGGCGCTTGAGCTGGGCATACACCTCCGGATAGCGCTCCTTGAGGAACACATACAGCTGGGGCTGGCTGGACATAAATTTGTACTGGGGGTATTCCTCCATGAGCTTGAGCACCGTGGAAAAGCTGCGGGCGGTCTTCTCCCGGGTTTGGGCCACAGTCCACAGCCAGGCCACGTCAATGTGGGTGTGGCCGATGCAGGTGGCAATGGCTCCGTTGCTCCCTGCCAGGTCCTCGTAGAGGGCTTTTTTCAGATAGAGCCGGGCCTGGTGCACCGAGTCGGAAAAGGCGCGGCTGGGCACCCGGCGCAGGTCCACCAGGTTGATGGCGTCGTTGAGCACCTTCTCCACAGGATAGGTGGGCAGCTTCATCTCCTCCATGCGGGGGAACGCCCACAGGGGCACCTGCAGGTCGTAGTACAGCCCTTCCACTTCCCGGTCCACCTCCACCAGAGAACCGAACAGCCGGAATTCCTGGTACAGCACGCCGGTGTACGCCTGCAGGTCCAGCTGGTACACCTCGCCGGGCTTGGCGTGTTCGGTCAGGAGCACGTCCCGGTGGTTGATGTCCAGCCCCTGGGTGACGCGGCCGTTTACAAAGAGCAAAAATTGGGGGTTGCGTCCGTCGTCCCCGCTTTCCAGCTGGGTGGAGAGCCAAAGCCGCACCGGCTTGCCCGCCAGCTCCTGGGGCATGGTGAAGCTGGTGCGGAACCAATAGTGCTTATCCGGGCCGTACCAGTGCCTGGTTTCGCTGTCAAATTCCTCCCAAGGGGCCGCCGCAGCCTCCGCCTCTTCCGGCCGGAAGAACAGCCCGTCCTTTTTCAGCCATTGGGTCAAAGGGCGGGGCGTCCCCTGAGACGCCTCCCGCAGCTGGCGGCAGATCACTTCCACACGTTTCGCTGTGATGTTCATTCTGTTTTTCCACCTTTACCTGAAATCTAAAACACAAAAACAACCGTCGTTCTCTTACCAGACGCCGGGAGTCCCGGCTCTCCGGAAAAGGGCCGCGCAGCCAGGGAAATGCCCCGCCGGCTTGGGGGAAGAAGACACAGCTGCCCGGCAAAAAATCATGGACATTATACTACCAAACTTTGCCGTTGCAAAGCCCCAAACCCTCATTTGCGGAAATTGATGAAAATGTCACAGAACTTTCCAAAAGAGGAGGGGACTGGGGGGAAAGATTCCTAAACAGCCCCCGGCAAACAAAGGGACGGCCGCCCTCTGCAGCCGTCCCTTTCCTGTCTCCCCTCAGCGGACCTTCTCGGGAGTATACATAATATTCCCAAACTTTCCGTCTTTCCGGTGAATCGACCCAGGCACCCTTTCCTTGGCCAAATAGCCGGTGCGCCCCAAAAACTCCACCGGCACCCGGTCGTCCGTCCCCTGGAGAATCTCCCGGCAGCACTGGATGTTGTCCTCCACGCAGGACTTGTCCACCGGGGTGGGGCCGTGGAACAGGTAGAAATGTCCGATCTCCGGCAGGCGCTCCCGCAGCTTTTCCAAGGCGGCCAGGTACTCCCCGATGGTGGCGGAGTGGTCCATCACCAGCAGCGTGTTGTTGTTGCAGGCGTCCCCTGCGAAGAAATCCCCTTCCATCGAATCCAGAAAACACAGGGAGCCCCGGGTGTGGCCCGGCACCTCGATCACCTCCAGCCGACGGCCGCCCAGGTCCAGGCGGTCCCCTGCCTGCAGCGGCAAAATCTCCACCGGCCCGTCCGGCACAAAGTCCCCTTCCTCCGGGAATTCCCCGGCGCCGGCCAGCTGCAGCTGCCCCTGCACATAGCCCAAACGGGCGGGCAAGGTCTCTCCCTGCACCTGGTCCCTGTCTGCGGGATGCATCCGGCAACGGCCAAACTCACACACTCCACCGGCGTGGTCCATGTGGCCGTGGGTCAGCACCACCTCCACCGGCAGGTCTGTCAGGCCTGTCACAAAGTCCCGCAGCCCTCGCAGGCCCGTCATGGTGTCCACCAGGAGGGCTTTCTCCTGCCCCTCCACCAAAAAGCAGTGCACTCCGGAAAGATCGGTGATCTCCGTAACCCCGTGGGGCAGCCTGCGCGCTGTGAAAAACTGTTCCCGATTCATGCACATTTCCTTTCCGCCGGGCAGCCCCGGCCTTTTCTTTTTATTATAGACCGGCTCCTCCCCAGACGCAAGGTTTCCCTTGACAAACGGCATGCCTTTCTCTATACTACCAGTAACATATATTTTCCACTTATTTTGTGAAAGGAAGATGGAAATGAAAAAGAATATTCGGGCAATTTTAGGGATTCTCTTGTCCATTTGCTGCCTGTGCTCTTTGGCGGCCTGCTCTGGCGGGGACGAGACTTCCACCACCTCCTCCGGCACCAGCCTTTCGGAAAGCTCCGCCTCCCAAGAGGCAACGGAGCCTTCTGCCGCCGATTCCTCGGTGGCGGAGGCGGAGGAGCCCTCCTCCAGCGCTGGGGAGTCCAGCGAAGCGGCCTCCGATACGGCCATGTTTGCCTCCATTGAGGAGTACATCAACTCGGAGGAAGTGAAAAGCCAGCTGGATGCCATGAGCACCGACGAGCTGGGCGTCACTGTTTCCGCAGACGGCAACCGTTTGATTTACACCTTCGCCTTCCCGGAGGGCACAGACACCAGCGGGCTGGCAGAGTCGCTGGACGCCGCCTTGGAAACCCAGGCCTCCACGTTTGAGATGATCGCCTCCTCCTTGCAGGAGTTTGTGGCAGTGACCGACCCCATTGTGGTGGTCACCTATACAGACAGCCAGGGAAATGTGATCACCTCGCAGGAATTTACCGCGCCGTAACCCGGCTTCCCCAGAAAAGAAAGCCCCTTGGGGCTGTATAGATTTCCCCCGCTGGGGAAATGGAAAAGGGCTGCCTTCCAAGGCAGCCCTTTTTGGCGTCCCAAAGAATTGCTCTTTGGGTGTATTTACAGCACTTTGGAGAGAAACTCCCGCAGGCGGGGGTTCTGTGGATTGGTAAAGAAGGCCTCCGGCTCGTTTTGCTCGGCGATGACGCCTTCGTCCATAAACAGCACCCGAGTGGCCACGCTGCGGGCAAAGCCCATCTCGTGGGTGACCACCACCATGGTCATGCCCTCGTCGGCCAGCTCCTTCATAATCTCCAGCACTTCGCCCACCATCTCCGGATCCAAGGCGGAGGTGGGCTCGTCGAAGAGCATCACGTCCGGATTCATGGCCAAGGCCCGGGCAATGGCAATGCGCTGCTGCTGGCCGCCGGAAAGCTGCTTGGGATACGCCTCTGCCTTGTCCGGCAGGCCCACCCGCTCTAGAAGCTCCAGGGCTTTCTTGTCGGCTTCGGCCTTGGTCATCATTTCACTGTCATGTGGGGGAACAGGTTGAACTGCTGGAACACCATGCCCATCCGGGCGCGGAGCTTGTTGATGTCGTTTTTGGGATCGGTGATGTCCACCCCTTCAAAGGTGATGGTGCCGGAGGTGGGCTCCTCCAGCAGATTCAGGCACCGGAGAAACGTGGACTTGCCAGAGCCGGAGGGGCCGATGACAGCCACCTTTTCCCCTTTGTGAATGTGCTCGTTGATGCCCTTGAGCACCTGGTGGTCCCCATAGGTTTTGGTCAAATCCTTAACGTCGATCACTGGCGCGCAGCCTCCTTTCCAAAATGCCCTGGAGCCCAGAGAAGAGCAGCACCAGGATCAAATACATCACCGCGGTGATCAGGTAGGGGTACATGGGCTCGTACGTGCGGGCCACAATGGCCTGGGCAAAGTAGACGATTTCCGTACCGGCCACCACAGAGATGAGAGAAGTGTCCTTCAGCAGGGTGATAAACTCGTTGCCCAGAGAGGGCAGAATCGCCTTGAAGGCCTGGGGCACCACAATGCACCGCATGGTGGTGAGATACCCCAGCCCCAGGGAACGGCCCGCCTCGGCCTGGCCGGGATCCAAACTCATCAGGCCGCCCCGGATGATCTCCGCCACATAGGCCCCCGAGTTGATACCCAGCGCCAAAGCACCCACCATGGTATGGTTGCGGCTGCTCTTAAAAATGACAAACCCCATAATCAACAGCTGCACCATCATAGGCGTGCCGCGGATCACGGTGACGTAGACCTTGCAGATCACGTTCAGCACAGCCAAAGCCGGGTTGTGGTGGCCTTTGCGCTGCTGGTCGTGGCCAGTGCGGATCACCGCCACCAGCACCCCCAGCACCACGCCGATGAGCAGGGCGATCACCGTCACCAGAATGGTGACCCCAAGGCCTTCAAAATACTGCTGCCAACGGTCTCCCTCAAACCAAGCCCGGTAAAAATTCATGTACGCGCTTTGCCAGAAGCCGGGGTCCTCCAAAGCGGAAAATTGCTCGTACAACTGGGTAAAATTCATCTGCCCACTCCTCTCGTATCATACGTACACAGAGGAAAAAGAGCGGCTCCGGGCCGCTCCTCTTTCCCAAATCTCAAAAACTTATTCAGCCGTGATATACTTACTGATAATCTCTTCCACAGTGCCGTCTTGGATCAGCTCTTGGAGAGCGGTGTCAATGGCGTTCAGCAGTTCCGTGTTGCCCTCGTCCACAGCGGCGCAGTAGTCCTCTTCCACCCAGTTGCCAGGCAGAATGGTCAGGCCCTCGTTGGCCGCCACAAACTCGTTGGCGGGAGCTTCGTCGATGATGACCGCGTCGATCTGGTCGTTCATCAAAGCCTGGACAGCGGTGGCGCCGTTGTCATAGGCCAGCACATGGTCCTCACCGTAGCCGCCGTTTTCCGGGGTGTCGGAGGCGTAAATGTACCCGGTGGTGCCGCGCTGGGTGCCGATCATCTTCTCACCCAGGTTGTCCATGGTCACGTCGGAGCCTTCCTTCACAATGACCACCTGCACGCCGGTGGCGTAGCTGGTGGTGAAGTCCACCACCTCGTCCCGCTCTTCACTGTAGGACAGGCCTGCCAGCATCACGTCGGCGGTGTTGTTCTGCACAGCCATCAAAGCAGAGTCAAACTCCATGTCGTCGATCTGGAGCTCCAGACCCAGTTTTTCGGCGATGGCGGAAGCAATCTCCACATCGATACCCTCGAAGCCTGTGCCGTTAAAACCTTCGCCGTCGGCCACCATCTCGTAGGGGGGGAACTGGGCGTTGGTAGACATGATCAGCTTGCCTTCTTCAATGGTGGTGAACTCGCCGTAGTCGCCGGTCTCGGCGGCAGAGGCTTCGGAAGTTTCGCTGGAGACTTCGCTCTCGGAGGAGCTTTCCTGGGAAGCGGTTGCCTCGCTGGAAACGGAAGATTCACTGGAAGTGGAAGACGTGCCGGTGCTGGAAGAACCGGTCTCCGTGCTGCTGCAGCCAGCAAAAGCGACGGTCATCACCAGAACGGCCGCCAGAAGTGTGGCAATTTTTTTCATGGTTCATTCTCTCCTTCATACCTTTTGGTTTTCCTTCTTGGGGGAATATACATATTATACAACGTATTTTCCCATTTTCAAGGGGTAAATCCGGGAAATAACGGAAGAAATATGCAACAGGATTTGTATAAAAATACAAATACACAGACAATCGCCCCTCCCCTTCCCCAAAAAGAAGTTGACAGGCTGTTCTTGCGCGCTTAAACTTAAAGTATAGTTTAAATCGAAAAAGAAGGAGGCTTGCTGTGAAACCCATAAGTATCTCCCAGGTGGCCCAGCAGTTTGGCGTGGAACCCCACACCCTGCGCTACTATGAGAAGGAGGGCATCCTCCATCCGGAGCGCACTGCAAACGGCATTCGGGTATACACCGAAGAAACCCTGGGGCAGCTGGAAATCGCCATGTGCTTAAAGAGCACCGGCATGCCTTTAAAGGACATCCGGCGGTACTTTGAGCTGGCGGCCCGGGGGGAGGAAACCCAGGAAGAGCGGCTGCGGATCTTCCGGCAGCACCGGGAGCGGGTGCTGGAGGAAATCGCCACCCTGCAGAAACACCTGCAGAAAATCGATTGGAAAATTTCCCTCATGCAGAAAAAAACGGAAGCAGCCGGCCCAGAACAGGCCCCCAAGTAACCGCTGTTTCCCCTAGTTTTAAGAAAGGATGTGTTTTGGAACATGGCAAAAAAATTTGTGTGCACGCCCACCTTCCCGGTGGCGGAGACAAAAGCAGGCAAGCTTCGGGGCTTTCAGTGGGACACCACCTTTGTGTTTCAGGGAGTCCACTACGCAGAGGCCGACCGGTTTCAGGCGCCTCGTCCCGTGGAGCCTTGGGAGGGCATTCGGGACGCCCTGTCCTATGGATTTGTGTGCCCCCTGCTCCACCAGGAGACTCCCAACGGAGAGGTGCTGGTGCCCCACCGGTACTGGCCCATGGACGAGCACTGCCAGAACCTGAATATCTGGACCCAAAGCCTGGACCCCCAGGCCAAAAAGCCCGTGCTGGTGTGGCTGCACGGGGGCGGTTTCACCGCAGGCTCCGCCATTGAGCAGCAGGCCTATGACGGGGAGGCCATGAGCCGCCTGGGAGATGTGGTGGTGGTCTCCGTCAACCACCGGCTGAACATTTTGGGCTACCTGGACCTGGAGCCCTTTGGAGAGAAGTACAAAAACTCCTGCAACGCAGGCAACGCGGACCTGGTAGCCGCTTTGGAATGGATCCAGGAAAACATCGCCCAATTTGGAGGAGACCCGGAAAACGTCACCCTGTTCGGCCAGTCCGGGGGCGGCATGAAGGTTTGGACCCTGATGCAGACCCCCGCTGCGGACGGGCTGTTCCAAAAAGGCATCGTCCAAAGCGGATTGATCAACGGCTACGGCTTTGACCAGCCTGCCGACGGCCGCAAGATTGTGGGGGCTATGCTCCGCTATCTGGGCCTGGAGGAACAGGACGTGGCACAGCTGGAAACCCTGCCCTACGCCCAGCTGGCGGAGGCCTACAACGCCGTGGCCCCGGCCCTGGAGAAGGCAGGCGCCTATGTGGGCTGCAACCCTGCCCCCAACGATTTCTACCGGGGAGATCCCCGGGTGGTGGGCTTTACGGAACACGCCAAGACCATCCCGGTGCTGGCAGGCACCGTGTTCGGGGAGTTCGCCTTCGCTCCGGGCATCACCGACAAATACCAGCTGTCCCCGGAGCAAAAGGAGGCCCTGGTCCGGGAAAAGTACGGGGAAACCGCCGACCAGTTGATTCCTCTGTTCCGGCAGGCCTGGCCGGAGAAGGACCTGTGCGATCTGCTTGTGGTGGACTGCCTGTTCCGATCCCCCACCCGGGACTTTATTGAGAAAAAGGCCGCCTGCCCGGAAAGCCCCACCTTCTCCTATGTGTTCGCCTACGAATTCCCCTACGACGGAGGCAAGCCCGCCTGGCACTGCTCGGAGATTCCCTTTGTGTTCCACAACACGGACAAAATCCCTGTGTGCAACGAGCCCGGGGTCACCGACCTGCTGGAAGAGCGGGTGTTCGGCGCTTGGATCGCCTTTGCCCGCCAGGGGAACCCCAGCCATCCCGCTCTGCCGGCCTGGCCCCCCTGCACCCCCGGCAAGGAGGAAGTGATGGTCTTCGACCGGACCTGCTCCCTGCGGGAAAACTTCGACCGGGATCTGCTGGCCCTGCTGGAAACCGTGACAAAGCCCTTCTCCCTGGGGGAGGAGAGCGACGAACCCATCCAGCACTGACAGGAAAAGCCAGGGCCTTTCCCCTTAGGCCTCCCCCGCACAGACAAAAAAGGGCCGCTGAACAGCGGTCCTTTTCTTGTATGGGGAAAACCACGCGCCAGGCCCATGGTTTCAAAGACGGCTACTTCCCATGAGGGAAAACTTTTTGTTGGCAGATGGCTGTACGGCCTGGCAGCTGCAAGAGACAACAGAGGGAGAACCTCCCAATGGGTGCTGTCAAGAAAAGCTGAACACACACGGAATCGCCCATACCCTCTCGTATTTGCGCCAACAGGACGGGGCGCGTCTCACAGGGCTATGCCCGTGGATGAAAAACCCCCGTCTTCGCCGGGGGATAATTCTACCATTTTCCCGGGGGATTTATAGGCCGCCCACCCGCTGCTTGGTGACTTTGCCCACCGCCCGTAAAAACCTTTGCACCGCCGGGGAGGGCGTGCGGGAGTGAAGCAACCCGTAGGGGATGGTATAGCTCCACTCCACGGGAAGGATTTTCAGCAGGGGGTGCACGTACCGCCACTTTTCCACGGCCATCAGCACACAGCTGTTGTTTTCGCACTGGTTGAACACGGACACATCGTAAAAATCGAAGTCCACAATTTGAATTTGGGGATGGTTTTTCCACAGGTCGTCCCGGAGCATGTCCACGTAGTGGCTCCACTCCCGGTGCATCAGCATCAGCTTCTCCCCATACAGGTCCTGCACTGTGAGCTTGTCCTTGCGGGCCAGGGGGTGATGGATGGACACGGCGCAGCAGATGGGCTCCCGGGAGATCTCCAGCCCGTCGCACTTGCGCAGGTTCAACATGGTCTCATCAAACACGCCTGCCACCACGTCGATGTTCTGTCCCAGGTTGGCCAAGATCTCCCGGGCGTTTTCCAAGGTGTTGTCAAAGGGAACCAATTGGAACTTGGTGGTGGGGCAGTCCTGCTGCAGCTGGGGCCAAAGCTCCACCAGCACCTGGGCCGGGGTCATGGGGGAGGTGCCAATGCGGATGACGTCGGTGCTCTCCTGCATGGCGTTGCGCGCCCGGGTCACCGAGTCCTTGCAGTACTGGATCACGTATCTGGCGTCCTGCTGCAGGGATTTGCCCGCCTCGGTCAGCTGCAGGCCCCGGTGGGTGCGCACAAAAAGCTGCAAGTCCAAACTCTCCTCCAGCAGGTTGATCTGCTTGATGACAGCAGGCGGGGAGATATACAGGCGTTCCGCCGCCTTGTTGAAACTTCCCGCCTCTGCCACGCAGAGAAACGTTTCCAGTTGAGGATTGTACAAAAAAGCCACCGCCTCTCACAGATTTTGACCAGGACCCCGCCGGCTGCAGGGAACGAAAGCTTGCACAGGAACGGGGCTGTTGCCCCGTGCGCAACAGCCCCTTTTTTGCTTGCGGCCTACAGCAGCCGCTTTCTTACAGGGAACTTTCCCACGTCTTTACAACAGCAGGCTCACGCCGAAGCCCGCAAAACACACAACCGCTGCCAGGAGAAAAGGCAGCGCCCCGGTGTTCACATAGCCGGCTGCCCGCCGGCCCGCTTTGGCCAGCATGCGCTCCTCTTCAAAGGCCACCTGCATGGCAAAGGCCGTTTGGGCGGTGACGTTTTCCGGATGTCCTGCCACGCCGCTCCACACCCGTTTCCGGCTGCCAAAAAACACCAGCAGCCCCAGGGCCAAGGCGGCGATTCCTAAGAAAAAGATCAAATTCTCAAAGTCGCCCATGTCCCACAGACTGTCCATCAGCCCGGCAAGCACCAGCAAAGCTGCGCCCAATGCCACGCCAAGCGCCACACGGATTTTCAGTTTACCCATACGTCACCCTCCTTTTCTTTGCCAAAACAGGTATTTTATTACAATGATAGCATACCACAGAAAATCCCCTTCGTCAAGAAGGCCATTCGTCTTTCTCTCTGCTTTTTCTGGTTGTTTTGCAAAAATATTGGAAGAAAATAATAAAAACAAAGCTTCTCCATCTTGTTTTTTCCGGTTCTCTTTGTTATAATCAATAAAAATACCGCTTCCTCCTTCAGCAAGGAGAGCAGCGGCAGGGAGGTTAGAATGTATGGAAACCCGCGTGATTAAGATCCTGTCCAAAAGCTATAACGTTCCTCTGAAGTTGATCCACGGCCATTTCGCCACCAACCATTCCCACATCAACTGCTATTTGGACATGACCACCCTGAAAACCCGCCAGAGCGAGGCGGAGCTGGCAGCCCAGGCCCTGGTGCAGCACTATGTGCACAGCACCATTGTAGACACCATCCTCTGCTTGGACGGCACCCAGATCATCGGCGCCTATCTGTCCCAGCAACTGAGCCGGGCAGGGTTTGTATCCATCAACGCCCATCAGACCATCTATATTATCACCCCGGAATACGACACCACCAGCCAGCTGCTGTTCCGCGACAACCTGCAGCCCATGATTCGGGAGAAGCACGTGCTGATTTTGACCGCTTCTGTCACCACGGGCATCAGCGTGCGCAAGGCCATGGAATGCGTCCAATATTACGGCGGCACCACCGCAGGCGTGTGCTCCATTTTCAGCGCCCAACAGCAGGTGAACGGCGTGGATGTGCAGTCCATTTTCACCCCTTCGGACGTGCCGGGCTATGAGACCTATGCCAGCCACGAGTGCCCCCTGTGCAAAAAGAAGGAGCGCCTGGACGCTTTGGTCAACGGCTACGGCTATTCCAAACTTTGAAGCAGGACAGCCCGGCCTGTCCCCTTCGGCACACACCGTTTCGCAAGAAACCCCGGCCCTGCTTTTTGTCGGCAGGGGCCGGGGTTCTTCTGCAGCTCTTTACAAGGTCAAGCGGTCGTACTCCACGCCTTCCAAATTCTTCCACACGAAGATGCCGTCTTCCACGGTCATGTAGCCGTGGGGGCTGTTCTCCTTGGGCAGAGAGACGCTGCCCGGGTTCAGGTACCAAAACGTCTCCGTGTGAACCTTGGCCGGCACGTGGGTGTGGCCGTGGAGAAGCACATCCCCCGGCTGCAGCTGGGGCGGGTTCTCCAGGTTATAGCGGTGGCCGTGGGTGGCGAAGACCAAGTGGCTTCCCTGCTCCAGCAGGCAGTAGTCCGCCAGCACCGGGAAGGGCAGCACCATTTGGTCCACCTCTGCCTCGCAGTTGCCCCGCACACAGAACACCCGGTCCGCCACGCTGCTGAGCTGAGAAATCACCATCTTGGGGGCATAGCCCTCCGGCAGGTCGTTGCGGGGGCCGTGGTACAAAAGGTCCCCCAGCAGAAGGAGCCTGCCGGCCCCCTCCCGGCGGAAGGCGTCCAGCATACGGTCGCAGTACAGGGCCGATCCGTGTATATCCGAAGCGATCATCCATTTCATAGGGAGTGCACCCATCCTTTCGTAAACTTTGCCTCTCTATTGTACCGCTCCTGCCGGCCGGCCGCAAGCCCCCGGGCAGGGCAAAGAGTTCACCCCATGCAAAAATTCCAAACAGGAGGATTCTGATGGACTTTCAAAAACAGGAGGGGCGCATTTTCGCCCTGGGAACAAACGGGGAGCTGCTGGCGGAGGTCACCTTCCCCACCGGGCCCGACGGCATAGCGGACATCAACCACACCTTTGTAGACGAAAGCCTGCGGGGACAGGGGGTGGCCAACCAGCTGCTTCAAGCCGCCGCACAGGAGCTGCGGGCCCAAGGGCGGAAAACCAAAACCAGCTGCTGGTACGCGGCCCAATGGTTTGCCAAGCACCCCCAGGAGCAGGACCTGCTGGCCTAAAGCTCCAGAAAAACGGCGGGCTGGGGCAGGCAAAAGCCCAGTTTTCAAAAAGTGTTTTCTCCCTGTTCATGTTCCGGACATAGATACAGGGTATTCTTAGACCATGGCAAGCGGGCAAGGCCCTTGAGCAAGGCAGCCAGCGCCAGAATTTCATGCAGCTTCATTCTTCCTCTTTTCGGGAAGGGGCCATCGGCAACGGTGGCCCCTTCCTTTTTGTTCCGGGCAGCCGGGGCGTGCCGTACACCCCGTCGTAGCCCGGATCCCAGGAAACCTGCCCCTGCCGCAGCAGGGAAAGGACCTGGGCCACCGGCTCACCCGCCAGCTCCGCCACCCTGTCCAGCGGGGCCTGTACCAGCAGGGGCAGCTCCGGCCCCAGAGCGGCAAGCAGCTGTTCGTACAGGGTCTGCACCGTTTTGGTCTTCTCTCCCCGGCCCAGGCAGGCCGCCAGCAGCTCCGGCAGGGGAAGCAGCCGCTGAAAGGGCAGCACCGGGGCCGGCTGGCTCCGGTCGGCCACGTCCTCCACCCGGTGCTGCACGCCAATGGTCAGGGGCCTGCCGCACCGGGGGCAGCGCCCGCCCAGGCGGCGCGTCTCCTCCGGGGATAGAGGCCCCCCGCACATTCTGTGCCCGTCCAGGTGATATTTCCCCTCCTCTGGGAAAAACTCCACCGTGCCCAGCAGGCCCCGCCCGGTCTCCAAGGCGGTCCGCACCGCGGGAAAAGAAAGTTCCCCTTCAACGATGTCCGCCTCCCGGCCCAGCTTTTGCGGGGAGTGGGCGTCCGAATGGGAGACCAGCTGAAACCGGTCCAGTTTGGAAACCCGCCGGTTCATGGGCGGGTCGGAAGAGAGCCCGGTCTCCAAGGCGCGGATATGGGGCGCCAAGTCCCCAAAACACGCCTCCACAGAGTCAAACCCGGAAAAAGCCCCCAGCAGGGAAAAATGAGGCGTCCAAATGTGGGCGGGAATCATCACCGCCTGGGGGCAGCTGTCCAAAAGCAGCTCCAGCAAATCCCGGGCAGAGAGCCCTAAAATAGGCCGTCCATCCCCCTGCAGGTTGCCCACCTGCTCCAGCCGGCGGGAAAAGCGGTCCGCCTCCTCCAGGCTGGGAAGCAGCAGCAAGGTGTGGATTTTTCTGGTTTTCCCCGCCTGTTTGTAGATGCAGCTGATCTCCCCGGTGAGCAAAAACCGGGGCTGGCTTTGGAGGCCCACACTGTCCCAGGGCAGGCGGTACTCCTCCTTCAGGCGGTAGAGCCCCTCCTCCGCCGGGAGAAGCTGTTCGCGCAGCTCCTCCCGCCAAGCGGGGTGGGTAAGGTCCCCTGTGCCCACCAGGGAAATCCCCTTTTTCCTGGCCCACAGGTCCAAGTGGGGCAGGTCGCACTCCCGGCTGGTGGCCCGGGAGTACCGGGAGTGAATGTGCAGATCCGCGAAAAACATGGAGCGCCTCCTGTGTGTGTTTTCTCCATTATAAAGCCCCCGGGGGCCGGACGCAAGTGTCCCGGGGCGCCTACATTTTGCTTGCGTTTTTCCCGGTTTTTGCTATACTTCTATTAGTACGAACAGCAGCGAAGGAGGACTTACCTATGGCACAGTGGCTGGTGCTCCCCTCCCCGGTGGGGGAGCTGACTTTGGCGGAGGAAAACGGCGCTTTGACCGGGCTGTACTTTGGAACCCGCTGCCTTTTGGGGGAAAAGGGGACTTCCCCCCTGCTGGAGGAGGCCGCCCGGCAGCTGCAAGAGTATTTTGCCGGCTGCCGCCGGGAGTTCTTTCTGCCCCTGGCCCCTCGGGGGACGGAATTCCAGCGCCAGGTGTGGCATGCCTTGGAGGGAATCCCTTACGGGGAAACCAGGACCTATGGGGAGATTGCCCGGGCCATCGGCAAGCCCAAAGCCTGCCGGGCAGTGGGCATGGCCAACCACCGGAACCCCCTGTCTATCCTGGTGCCCTGCCACCGGGTGGTGGGCGCGGACGGCTCCCTCACCGGCTACGGCGGCGGCCTGGAAGCCAAGCAGTTCCTGCTGGAGCTGGAAAAACGCCACGGAAAGGCCGTGTAAAGAAGGCGCCGGCTTTTTCCAAGGGGAGTGGGCATGCCCTGGGGAGTTTTCTCCAGGGCTTTTGTCTGTCTCCGGTTTTCAAAACGGCCCTTGCCAAGGGTTTGCGGATGTGGTAAAGTGAGGAAGGGTTTTGCCCGGAAAACGGGACTGTAAGAAAGGATGGGTATTCTATGAAAAAAAACACTGCTTCTCGCACCTATTTTGCAACCGGGAGGGAAGCTGCCTGCTAAAGGCCGCCCTCCCCTAAAACGAGGAGGAACTTCTTTTGAACGCCAATCTGAAAAAACTGCTCTCCTTTTACAAGCCCTATAAGGGCATCTTTTTCGCCGACCTGCTCTGCTCCCTGATCGCAGCGGCCATTGGGCTCATTCTCCCCTTGGGCGCCGGATACATCACCGACAATATCCTCTCCGGGGACCTGTCCGCCGCGCCGGAACGGATTCTAAAGACCGGGGGCCTGCTGTTGGTGCTGGTGCTGGTGCAGGCCTGGTGCAGCTACTTTATGGACTACCAGGGCCATGCCATGGGCGCCCGCATGGAGCGGGATATGCGGGCCCAGCTCTTCCGCCACTGCGAAAAGCTGTCTTTTTCCTACTACGACGAGCACCCGGTGGGGGATTTAATGAGCCGCATCACCAACGACTCCCTGTCCCTGGCGGAGTTTTTCCACCATGTGCCCGAAGACGTGCTGGTAAACGCCATCAAATTTGTGGGAGCTTCGGTGATTCTGTGGAACATCCACTGGCAAATGACCTTGGTGATCCTGTGCTTTCTCCCCTTTATGCTGGCCTACACCCTGTACTTCAACAAGAAGATGGCCGCCGCCCTGGCCCAGGGCCGGGAGGATATGGGGGAAGTCAACGCCCAGGCAGAGGACTCCCTCTCCGCCATCCGCATGGTGCAGTCCTTTGGCAACGAAGGGGTGGAAGCCCAGAAGTTTGACCGGCAGAATGAGAAATTCCTGGACAGCCGCAAAAAAAGCTACCGGGGCGAGGCCCTGTGCTGGGGCGGTATGAACGCCTTTTCCAGCCTGCTGCCCATTGCCGTGGTGGTCTTTGGCGGACTGGCCATGGTAAACGGCGGGTTTTCTCTCTCCAACCTGGTGGTGTTCTTGCTGTATGTCAGCTATTTTACCCAGCCTATCCAGAGCTTGGTGAACACCTCCCGGCTCATTCAGGAGGGGCGCACGGGATTCCGCCGCTTCATGGAGATTTTGGAGACAAAACCGGAGATCACCGACGCCCCAGGCGCCCGGGAACTGCCCCGGGTAAAGGGGGAGATCCGCTTCTCCCACGTGGGCTTTCGCTACGGGGAAGGGGACGCCGTGTTCCGGGATCTGAACCTGACCATCCAAGCCGGCGAGTACGTGGCTTTGGTGGGAGCCTCCGGCGCAGGCAAAACCACCCTGTGCTCCCTGATTCCCCGGTTTTACGACGTGGAATCCGGGGAGATTTCCCTGGACGGTATCCCTGTGAAAAGCGTCACCCTCCACTCCCTGCGGGAAAACGTGGGCGTGGTCCAGCAGGACGTGGAGCTGTTCACCGGCTCCGTGGCGGAGAACATCGCCTACGGCAAACCGGGGGCTTCCCTGGAGGAGATCCGCGCCGCCGCTCAAAAGGCCGGAGCGGAGGAATTTATTGAAAAACTGCCCCAGGGCTACGACACGGACATCGGCCCCCGGGGAGTCAAGCTTTCCGGCGGCCAGCAGCAGCGGCTGTCCATCGCCCGGGCCTTTTTGAAGGACCCGCCCATTTTGATTCTGGACGAGGCCACCAGCGCCTTGGATTCCCAGAGTGAGCAAGTGGTGCAGCGCTCTTTGGAGGACCTGGCCCGGCACCGCACCACCCTGGTCATTGCCCACCGGCTTTCCACCATCCGGGGTGCGGGGCGCATTTTGGTGCTGGACGACACCGGCATCTGCGAAGAGGGCACCCACGAGAGCTTGCTGGCACAGGGGGGCGTGTACGCCCAGCTGTATGAGGCCAGTTTTTGAGCGTAAGTACAGGCCGTAACTTTAGAAAACAAAAAACTCTGTGACGGGAAAACCGCTCTCCGAGAGCACCGCCCGTGGAGTCCACTCCTGCCTGTGTGGAATCCTCTCCGATGCCATGGAGGGCGGTTTTTTGTCGCAAAATCCTGCCTGGCGCACCTACAAGTACGCTGGGAAAAAGAAGAAAAAGCGCAACGTGGCGGATGAGGAAACTACCAAGCGGCTGATCGCCGCGCTGGAGAAGGAGAGCATTAAGTACGAAACCTACTTCAAACTTATCATCGCCACGGGAATGCGCCGAGGGGAGTGCTGCGGTCTGAAATGGAAGGACGTGGACTTTTCCGAGAAATCCTGCCGCAACGTGGTGAAGGTCACGGGGGAGGACATCCTTGTGAAAGAACCCAAAACCGCCGCCGGGGACCGGTATGTCTACTTTTCCCTGGAGATGGCGAGCCTCTTGAAAGAGTATCGCTCTTTCTGCCAGGGGGAACTGGAGCTGCACGAGGGACGTTCCCTCACCCCGGAGGACTACATTTTTCGCCGTCACGGGGCCGACCTTCCCATGACTCCCAGCACCTTCACCTGGAGGTTCAAATTGATTTTGAAGAAACACAACCTGGCCCTGGATTTGAATGTCCACAGCCTGCGGCACCCTTATGTCAAGCCCACGACAAAAAAATATTTATTTTTTCTTGTCCCCATGATCCAGCTTTCTTGATAGGGATTTTGCCGCCTCCCGTTTCTGTTC
>CAJFEW010000029.1 GCA_904374805.1 uncultured Neglectibacter sp. | reverse complement strand
ACCGGTGGGCGGGTGGAGCGGAAGGAGTCAGAGAAGAAGCCCAAGGGCCTTGGCCCCAAGACCGTGCGGAACATCCATCAAATCATTTCCTCGGCCTTGAAGCTGGCCATTCACCAAAAGCTCATCGCCCACAACCCAGCGGAGGGATGCGCCCTGCCAAGAGTGGAACGGAACGAGATGAAAACTCTCACGGCTGACCAGCTTACCGCATTTTTACAGGAAGCCGAGCGTACTGGCGTGTTCGAGATGTACTACCTAGAGCTGGCCACAGGCCTGCGCCGGGGCGAACTGCTGGGGCTGAAGTGGCAAGATGTAGATTTCAACCAGGGCACCGTCACCGTGCGGCGGCAGATCGGACGCATCAACGGTGTGGTGACAGAAGGACCCTTGAAAACCAAGAACGCTTACCGGGTGATTCCCCTGGGCAATCAGGCTTTAGAGGTTCTAAAAAGCCAGAAGGAAAAGCAAGCCAGCGAGTATGTGTTCCCGTCTCCCAGCGGAGGGCCAATCAGCCCGGACAGCGTGCGGAATATGCTTCGCCGGGTGCTGAAACGGGCAGGGCTGCCCTATGTGCGCTTCCATGACTTACGTCACACATTCGCGACCCTAGCACTGCAAAACGGGGTGGACGTGAAAACAGTGTCCGGGATGCTGGGCCATTTCAGTGCAGGATTCACCTTGGACACCTACGCCCATGTCACCACGGTAGCCCAGCGGGATGCAGCCCAGAAGATGGACGGGGTTCTGGGTTCGAGAATTTGAGGAAAACAGAGAAAAGAGAAGAGCCACCCTGGAAACCATAGAGTTTCCGGGTGGCTTCCTGGTTATAAATGACACCATATCAACTTTCCCGAAGGTCATAACATTAGGTAGAAGAAGTGGAAGGACAGGCCACAGCAGGCAGAGTGAAAAAATAGTAGAAAAGCCATCTGAGTGGACGAAAAACCATACCGCCGATCCTATCTGGTGGTATCCGCTCCAGAATTTGACCCAGATTCCGGCCAAGCCAAAATGGGTCAAATCTGGGTCAACTCCCAAAAGAAAGCAAAAACCACCCCAGAGCCGCAAGGCTCGAGGGTGATTTTCTACTGCCGATTTTCCAGAAAAAAAGTGCTGTTTGCACTGCTAATGCAGCTTTGTAAGCGGGATGTGTTGGAAGTATCCCACAAAAGGTAACAAAACCTGGGGTCTTTGGTTGCGGGGGCAGGATTTGAACCTACGACCTTCGGGTTATGAGCCCGACGAGCTACCGAACTGCTCCACCCCGCGTTATAGAAGGCTGAACTTCATCAGCCAGCTTTGTTATTATAGTACATGGATCCTAAAAATGCAAGAGGAAAATGAAAAAAAGCAAAAAAATTTTTTGAAAACCTTGGGAGGGAAAAGCGCTCTTTATTTTTTCTACGGCTTCGTTTATAATAGACCACAGGGAAAATCCCCTTTTCCTGCAGGAAATCAGGAAGACAATCCAAAGAGAGGATGTTTGCCATGATCGAAGAATATACCATTCCTCTGGCCAAAATCATTAAGGAACTTGGCCTGCGCGAGGTGCATTTGCCCAAACCGGCAGACGAGATCTTGATCCGCTCCCGCGATGTAATCCGCCCAGGATTGGAACTGTATGGATTCTGCGATTACTTTGATCCCCACCGCATCACCGTGCTGGGGCGTTCGGAAATGGCGATGTTGGGAAGCCTGGGAGAGGAAAAAAAGGCGGCAGCCATCGATCGTTTTTTTGCGCTGCATCCGGCTACGGTTATTGTAGCACGGGATATTGACCCCTGTCCGTTTATGCGGCAGGCCGCGGATAAATACCAGATCCCCCTCGTCTCCTCCAAAGATTCCACCTCCAATGTGGTGGCAGATCTGGTCTCCCTTCTCAATGTGGAGCTGGCGCCCCGCATCACCCGCCATGGGGTGCTGATTGAGGTGTATGGCGAAGGAATTCTGCTGGTGGGCGACAGCGGCGTAGGAAAAAGTGAGACTGCCATTGAGCTGATCAAGCGGGGCCACCGGCTGATTGCCGACGACGCCGTGGAAATCCGTCGGGTTTCCAGCAAGTCCCTGGTGGGGCAGGCGCCGGAAAACATCCGCCACTTCATTGAGCTGCGGGGCATCGGCATCATCAACGCCCGGCGCATCTTCGGTATGGGCGCTGTGAAGATGTCGGAGAAAATTGATATGTGCATCAATATGGAACTATGGGACGCCACAAAAATGTACGACCGCATGGGTATTGACAGCGAGTACACAGAGATTTTGGGCATTCGTGTGCCGGTGATGACCATTCCGGTCAAGCCTGGCCGGAATTTGGCAGTTATCATCGAGGTGGCGGCTATGAACAACCGGCAGAAAAAAATGGGCTACAATGCCGCCCAAGAGCTGCTCTCCAGCATGGGAGTGGATATCAGCGAGCTCCAGGGCGAGACCATTAAAAAGGATCTGGATATCTGATGAAGCAGGCGTATACAATTATAGCGGACCTCCATACACATACCATTGCCTCCACCCACGCCTACAGCACCGTGACGGAAATGGTGCAGGCTGCGGCAGCCAAGGGGCTTTACGCCCTGGCCATCACCGATCACGCCCGCACCATGCCGGGGGCGCCCCGAGAGTGGTATTTTTCCAGCCTCTATGAGCTGCCCCTGCACTACCGGGGTGTGATGACTCTGGCGGGCATCGAGGCAAATGTGCTGGACTTTGAGGGCCATATTGACCTGGAGAAAAAAGACGGGGAACGCTTGGATTGGGTGGTGGCCTCCATTCACCACTTGCCTTTGGAAGGGCTGCAGAAACCGGATGTGGAGAAGTGCACCTATCTGTGGCTGCAAGTTGCCAAAAACCCCAAGGTCCATGTGATCGGCCACAGCGGAGACCCGCTGTATGCCTACGATATTGACAAGGTGATCCCCGTGTTTGGGGAACAGCACAAGCTTGTGGAAATCAACAACCACTCTTTTGTCGCCCGCAAAGAGAATATAGCCAACTGCAAAAAGATCGCCCTTGCCTGTAAGAAGTATGGGGTTCCGCTGGTGGTCAATTCGGACGCCCATTTTGAAACCCAGGTGGGGAATTTTGCCGATGCTTTGGCGCTGCTGGAGGAGATCGATTTTCCGGAAGAGCTGATTCTCAATGCGTCGGCTCAGCGGCTGAACGACTACCTTTCCCGTTACAGCCCGATTTTCCGGCAGAGAAGCTGAAAGGAGAGAGTATGAAACAGAATTACGCCTCATTGGACCGGGCCGCAGAACAACTGGGATGTTCCTGTGCGCCCCAGGAGCCCATGTGCCTGCACACCACCTTTCGGATAGGCGGTCCTGCGGATCGTCTGCTTACAGTGGAACGGGTCTCTCAGCTGGGAGAGCTGCTCAAAATCCTGCACGGGGAGGAGATTCCCTTTTTGGTGTTGGGAAAGGGATCCAATCTGTTGGTCAGCGACAAGGGCATTCGGGGAGTTGTCCTCCTGTTGGCCGGTGAGTTTAAAAAAGTGGAGCTGTTGAGCAACGGCCGCCTTCGGGCAGGGGCGGGAGCGTCTCTGGCATCGGTGTGCGCCTTTGCTCGGGACCAGGGGCTTTCCGGCTTGGAATTTGCCTGGGGCATCCCCGGGTCTGTGGGCGGCGCCGTCACCATGGACGCCGGCGCCTATGGGGGCGAGATGCGGGACGTGGTGGAGCGGGTCTGCCACCTGACGGAGGAGGGAACTCTCTCCAGCGCAGCCGGAGAGGAGCTGGGCTTCTCCTATCGGAAAAGCCGGTATACGGGAGGCCGCGAGGTGATCGCCTGGGCAGATTATAAGCTGCAGCCGGGAGACCCGACCCAAATTGGCTCCCAAATGGAGGAGCTGATGGCCCGCAGAAAGGCCAAACAGCCCTACGACATGCCCAGCGCCGGAAGCGTTTTCAAGCGTCCGGAAGGGGCCTATGCGGCAGCCCTGATTGAAGAGTGTGGTTTAAAAGGCCGCCGGGTGGGCGGCGCCCAGGTCAGCGAAAAGCATGCGGGCTTCATTGTGAACACAGGCGGGGCCACATGCGGGGACGTGCTGGCTTTGATTGGACAAATCCAGCAGGAGGTGCGGGAGAAGAAGGGCATCTCCCTGGAGACAGAAGTTCGCGTGCTGGGAGAATAAGGGGGAGAGTATGGAATTTGTCATTGTAACAGGTTTATCCGGCGCGGGGAAGACCCGGGCCATGCATGCCATGGAGGACATTGGTTTTTTCTGTGTGGACAACTTGCCGCCGGCGTTGATTCCAGTGTTTTACGACTTGTGCCTCAAGTCTGAAGGGCCCCGGAACCGGGCGGCTGTGGTGACGGATACCCGGGGCGGGGAACTGTTTAAGTCCTTTTTCACCGCCCTGGAAACGTTAAAGCGGGATAAAAAGCCCTATAAAATCCTATTTTTGGACTCTGCCGACGGGGTGCTGGTCAACCGGTTTCAAGAGACCCGCCGCAAGCACCCTCTGGCCGATGAAATGGGCGGCGCCTTGGAACAGGCGGTGAAGCTGGAGCGGGAGATGCTCAAGCCTGTGAAGGAGTGTTCCGACTATGTGATCGACACCTCCGGCGTATCTCCGGCCCAGTTAAAGTCCCGCATTACCGAGCTGTTCCTCAGCAGCGCGCAGGATTCCCTCTCGGTGCACTGCATCAGCTTTGGCTTTAAGTTCGGCATCCCCATGGAGGCCGATTTGGTGTTTGACGTGCGCTGCCTGCCCAATCCCTTTTACGATGAGAATTTACGCCCCTTGACGGGATTGGACGCCCCGGTGCGGGACTATGTTATGGAGAAAGAGGAGACCCAAGGGTTTGTCAGCCGGTTCACAGATTTGGTGGACTACTTGCTTCCCCTCTACTCCAAAGAAGGGAAGAGCCAGCTGGTCATCGCCGTGGGATGTACCGGCGGCCATCACCGCTCGGTGGCTTTGGCCCAGTACATGTGCGACCACCTGACGGAAAAGGGCGTCAAAGCCAGCGTCACCCACCGAGATATGCAGAAGTTTTAAGAGCTGCCCCGCAGGGTGCCGAAGGAGCGTGCTTCTCCGCCGTGCAGGGTGCGCTGCTCCTCAGAGAGGGGGAGGGGCCGCTCCCCCTTGGCGGTAGGATGGCGGCAAAAAATTCCAGGGAGAGTCGATGCCATGTCCTTTACATCGGATTGCAAACAGGAGCTCTGTAAAGTGGAGCGCAAACGGGAGTGCTGCCTGCGGGCGGAATGCTACGGGGCGTGGCTGTTTTCCCGGTGTTTTTCTCTGAAAGAGACCAGCTTTGTAACGGAAAATGGGGCCGTAGCCCGCTGGCTTTTGGAGTTGGCGGCCGCAGGCGCCGGCGTGTCCGGGGAGCTTACCTTTGGGGTCAGCCGCCGAAAAAAGCCGGCGTATCGGGTGTTTCTGCCGGATGGGGGTTCCCGGCGGGCGCTTCTGGAAGAGTTTGGCCACACTGGCCGGGAACCCAGCCTGCGCCTTAACCGGGCTAATTTGGAAAATGAGTGCTGCACCGCCGCCTTTTTGCGGGGGGCTTTCCTCACCTGCGGCACTGCCACCGACCCGGGCAAGGAGTACCACTTGGAGTTTGCCGTGGCCCATAAAAATTTGGCCAACGATTTGTACACCCTGCTCTGCGAGGTGGAGGCGTTCCCTCTCTCCCCTTCCATAGCGGAGCGAAAGGGCGCTTACGTGGTCTACCTGAAAGAAAGCGGGCCCATTGAAAACTTGCTCACCTACTTGGGGGCGCCCAACGCTGCCATGGAACTGATGCAGGTGAAAATGTACAAAGAAGTGAAAAATAATATCAATAGGAAAACGAATTTTGAGACCGCCAATATGGATCGGACTTACTCCGCTTCCGCCAGGCAGACAGCTGCCATTGCCGCCATCAGCGACACGGTGGGGTTGGGCAGTCTGCCGGAGGAGCTCCAGGAGCTGGCCCAGCTTCGGTTGGACAACCCGGAGATGACCCTGCGGGAATTGGGCCAAAAGCTGGGGCTGACCCGCAGCGGCGTTAACCACCGGCTGCAGCGCCTCTTGACCTTGGGGGAGAAGATCCTGGCGGAGCGGGGTGTGGACAATTTGCTGTAAGCCTGCTGCCGGGCAAGGGTTCCTTTCCGGCAGGCAGAGGATCCCCTTGTTTTTAACAAGGGGAAAAACCGAAAAGGGGAATGAATTTGGCAATCAAAGAAAAACTGCAAAAGCGCCTGGACAGCATGAAGGTGGAAGGGGATTGGCGCATGAAGCTGGCCGTCTATGGGGGCGCCCTGGTGATGGTGGGCGGAATTTTGCTGGTGATGTTCCTCCTGCTGGGCCAGGTGGGGACCGGTTCTCCGGAGGTGGGCACCGTCACGCTGAAAAACCAGGGGCAGGAGTACACCCCTTTGGCCAATCAGATCTATGTGACCCAACAGGGAGAGCGGCAGGAGTCCCGCCGTCTCGTGCCCAGTGAGGTGGGGGAGGAAGCCCCTTCCATTGTGTTTGACCACTCCACCTCCATTTTGTTTGCGGGCCGCTCGGACAACGGGGACTTTGCCTTCACCATCTACGACCAGGAGGGACGGGTCTATACGGAGACCACCGACAGCTTTCTCTGCCCCCAAGAGCCAGGCACCTACCTGGTGTGCGAAGAATGCTATTGGGGAACGGCCCGGGAAAACATCGGCATGGAGTACTACTTTTGGATAGAAGTGACAGAGGAGTACTTGGCCTCGGAACAGGAAGGACAGGCATAAAACAGGGAAAGGAGAGGGCGCTATGGCCTTTGCCCATTTACATGTACACACGGAATACAGCCTTTTGGACGGCGCCTGCCGGATCGAACGGCTGCTGGACGCCGCGCAGCAATTGGGACAGGACGCGGTGGCTATTACCGACCACGGCTGTATGTATGGCGTGGTCGATTTTTACAAGGCGGCCAAAAAACGGGGCATCCATCCGGTGATTGGCTGTGAGGTCTATGTGGCCCGCCGCACCCGGTTTGACAAGATCCATGAATTGGACAAGGGCAGCCGCCACCTGGTGTTGCTTTGTGAAAATGACACCGGGTATCGGAACCTGATCGCCTTGGTCTCCAAAGCCTGGGTGGAGGGTTTCTACACAAAGCCTCGGGTGGACTTGGACCTGCTGCGGCAGCATCACGAAGGGCTGATTGCCCTTTCCGCCTGTTTGGCAGGGGAAATTCCCCAGGCCTTGCTGCGGGGAGATTTTCCAGGCGCCAAAGAGGCAGCTTTGCTCTATCGGGAGATTTTTGGAGCAGAAAACTTCTATTTGGAGCTGCAGGACCACGGCCTGCCGGACCAGAAGCGGATCAATCCCCAGTTGATTCGCCTTTCCCGGGAGACGGGCATTCCCCTGGTGGCCACCAACGACTGCCACTACATTGCCCCCGAGGACAGCAAAATGCACCGGGTGCTCCTGTGTATCCAAACGGGGCACACCGTGGAGGACGAGGACACGCTGGAGTTTGGCTCGGAGGAGTTCTATCTGAAAAGCGAAGGGGAGATGGCCGCCCTGTTTCCCGATGTGCCCGAGGCCTTGGAAAACACGGAGAAAATCGCCCGCCGCTGCCAGGTGGACTTGGAGTTCGGCCAGACGAAGCTGCCCGCCTTCACCACCCCGGACGGCAGCGACAACCTGGAGTTTTTCCAGCGGCTGTGCCGCCAGGGGCTGCTAGACCGCTATGGAGAGCACCCGCCGGAAGCGTACGTCCAGCGGTTGGCCTACGAGATGGGCGTCATCTCCCAAATGGGGTATGTAAACTATTACCTGATTGTCTGGGACTTTATCCGCTATGCCCGCAGCGTGAAGATTCCCGTAGGACCTGGCAGAGGGTCCGGTGCGGGAAGTTTGGCGGCCTACTGCCTGCGCATCACCAACGTGGACCCCATGCGGTACGATCTGCTGTTCGAGCGCTTCTTAAACCCGGAGCGGGTGAGCATGCCGGACTTTGACATTGACTTCAGCGACGAGCGCCGGGATGAGATGATCGACTATGTGGTGGACAAGTACGGCGCCGACCACGTGGCGCAGATTGTCACCTTTGGCACCATGGCAGCCAGAGGAGCTCTGCGGGACGTGGGCCGTGCCCTGAACATCCCCTATGGAAAAGTGGACCAGGTGGCCAAGTTGGTGCCCAATTCCCTGGGCATGACCTTGGATACGGCGCTGAAACAGTCCAAGGAGCTGCGGGAGAAAGTGGAGTCCGACCCCCAGGTGCAGGAGCTGTTTCAAATGGCCCGCAAAGTGGAGGGCATGCCCCGCCACGCCTCCACCCACGCCGCCGGAGTGGTGATTACCGACCGGCCGGTGATGGACTACGTGCCGCTCTCCAAAAACGATGATGCCGTGGTCACCCAGTACACCATGACCGCCATTGAGGAGTTGGGCCTGCTGAAAATGGACTTTTTGGGCCTGCGCAATCTCTCGGTCATCGACCATGCCCAGCAGATGATCGCGGCCAAGGAGCCCGGTTTTTCTATGGAGACCATCCCCCAAGACGACCCACAGGTGTTTCACATGTTGTCCCAGGGACAGTCCGTGGGGGTGTTCCAGTTGGAGTCTTCCGGTATGAAGCGGCTGCTCACCCAGGCACAGCCCACCTGCGTGGAGGATTTGATCGCTATCATCTCCCTCTACCGGCCAGGTCCTATGCAGTTTATCCCCCAGTACGTAGAAAGCCGGAAGGACCCTTCCAGCGTGAAATACCGCCATCCCTTGCTGCGGCCCATTTTGGAGCCCACCGGCGGGTGCATCATCTATCAAGAGCAGGTGATGCAGATCTTCCGGGATTTGGCCGGCTACTCCCTGGGCCGGGCGGACATTGTCCGGCGGGCCATGGCCAAAAAGAAGCACGATGTGCTGGAACGGGAGAGAGAGGTGTTCCTTCACGGGAAGCAGCGGGAGGACGGCTCCTGGGAGATCGACGGCTGTCTCCGGCGGGGCGTGGATCAGCAGACGGCGGAAACTTTGTTTCAAGAGATTGAAAGCTTTGCCTCCTACGCCTTCAATAAACCCCACGCGGCAGGCTACGCGGTGGTTGCCTATGAGACAGCCTACCTCAAATGCCACTACCCCTGTGAGTATATGGCGGCCCTTCTCTCCAGTGTGCTGGGCCAGGCAGGCAAGGTGGCGGAGTATATTGAAGAGTGCGCCCGCCTGGAGATTGCCGTGCTGCCGCCCCATGTGAATTACAGCGGTGTGGGGTTCACTGTGGTGGGGAAGAACATCCGGTTTGGGTTGCAAGCGGTGAAAAATCTGGGCCGGGGCGTGATCGCCCGCATGGTGGAGGAGCGCCGGGGCGGCGGGGAGTTTACCTCCTTCTACAATTTCTGCAAGCGCATGAGCGGCCGGGATTTCAACCGGCGGGCCATTGAAAGCCTTGTGAAATGCGGCGCTTTGGACGGCCTGGGGAACAACCGCCGGGAGATGCTGCTCTCGGTAGAGCGAGTGATGGAGTCCCTGGAGGCGGACAAGCGCCGGAATGTAGAGGGGCAGCTGGGCTTTTTCGATTCGCCCCAATCAGGCGAGGCGGGGGAGCCCTCCCTGCAAAAGGCCGAAGACTTTTCCACAGCGGACAAGCTGAGCATGGAAAAAGAGGTGACCGGCATGTACCTCTCCGGCCACCCGATGGCCGCTTACGCAGGCCTGTACCAAACCGGCGGCTACGCCAGAATGGACGAGATTCTCCAAAGCGCAGGGGATCAAGAGGCAGGCCGCTATCAAGACGGTCAGTGGGTCACGGTGCTGGGTATGGTGGTTGGGGTTCGAAAAAAAGCCACGAAAAACAACACCCAAATGGCCTTTGTGTCTCTGGAGGATATGTATGGGGCCTTGACGGTGCTCCTCTTCTCCCAGGCGCTGGAGCAGTATGGGAACCTTCTGTATGAGGGCGCTGTGGTAGAGGTTGCGGGGAAGCTGAGCTTTACGGAAAACAAGGAGCCGGAGCTGGTCTGCAACGCCATGTCGGTGCCGGCGGATCCAACCTCTCTGGGCGCTCCTGCAGAGAAGCCGGTGCGGCCGGGGCTGTATCTGCGGTTCTCTTCCAAAGAGGACCCCCGCTACCGGAAGGCGCTGCAGTATATTGCCATTTTCGACGGGGTGTCGGACTTGTATGTGTCCTTCCAGGACACCGGCAAACTGCTGCGGGCCCCTGCCAAATATCGGGTGGATGTGAACCGGCCCCTGCTGCGTGCCTTAGAGGCCCTTCTGGGGGAGAAAAATGTGGCCTATTATGGGGCAAAACGCTAAAAAAAGGCCTGATTTCATGTAAAATCTTGGCACACCCCCTTGATAATTTTTTCACCTTTGGTATAATATCAAGTGATACAATCTAGGCGTATGGGCGGTTTTGCCCGATTTAAAATAGTTGGAGGAATCTACAATGGGTGCGAAATGTATTGCAGTTTTGACCAGCGGCGGCGACGCCCCCGGCATGAACGCGGCGGTGCGTGCGGTGGTCCGTACCGGGTTGAGTTTCGGTATGAAGGTGTACGGCGTTATGCGTGGCTATAACGGCTTGCTACACGGAGATTTGAAGGAAATGAACATGCGCAGCGTGTCGGACATTATGCAGCATGGCGGCACGGCGCTGTTTACGGCGCGCAGCCCTGAGTTCAACACACCCGAAGGCGTGAAAAAGGCAGCGGCTATGTGCCGTGAAAAGGGAATTGACGGCGTCGTGGTCATTGGCGGCGACGGCTCTTTCCGGGGCGCTCGGGACCTGACCGGCGAGGGGATCCTCACCATTGGCGTGCCCGGCACCATTGACAACGATATTGCCTGCACGGACTACACCGTGGGGTACGACACCGCTTTGAACACGGCCATGGAGATGATCGACCGTATCCGCGATACCACCGAATCCCACGACCGCTGCAGCGTGGTGGAAGTTATGGGCCGCCGCTGCGGAGATATTGCTCTGAACACCGGCGTTGCCGTGGGCGCGTTGACCACGTTGGTGCCGGAGATCCCCTATGATTTTCAGAAGGACGTAATCGACCGCATCCGTTTGGCTCAGTCCACTGGCAAGCGCCATTACATCATTGTGGTGGCGGAAGGTGTGGGCCACACCCAGGAACTGGCCGAGCGTATCCAGAAGGAGACTGGGATTGAAACCCGCGCCACCATTTTGGGCCATGTGCAAAGAGGCGGCGCTCCCACCCTGCGGGACCGTGTGGTGGCCAGCCGGATGGGCTATCACGCTGTGGAGCTGCTGCAGAACGGCATCGGCAACCGGGTGGTTGCCATGAAGGGCGAAGAGATTGTGGACTTCGACATCACCGAAGCTTTGGAGATGCCTCGTGTCTTTGATGAGAAGATGTACAAGGTATCTGCGGTTCTGTCCATCTAATCGGAACCCTGTTGTTTGAGAACAGAAAACGCCCCCGGGGAAGCATTTTCCACGGGGGCGTTTTGGCATCGGTCATGGGAGCTGTGCTTTTCTCTGCTCCACCAGCTGTGTGATTTGATCCAGGGCTTCCACGTCTTCCATGTCCTCCACCAAGGCGGAAATAAGCCGGAGGGCGGACTGGTCGTTGAAAGTTCCCCCATGCTTCAGCTGGAGAACGGCATACTCATCGGCAGTTAAAGTGGGCATAAACGTGCGGGCGTAATTTTTGGTGCTCTGGACAAAGCCAGCCACTTCAATGGCGTTTTTGTCCAGCATGGAGTTGAGCAGGATGTGAATGGAGGCGGGTTTCCAAGAACGTTCCGGAGTGAGTTCGATAATCTCCGAGCGAGAGAGAGGCCTTCCTTCTTTCCACATCAGGTTCATGATTTCGTTTTCGCTTTTTGTCAGCCTAAAATACTTGTGTTTCATTGTACGCCTCCCATAAATGCAATTTGTTCTTACGGTCACGTTCCCATCTCTTAATTTTATCATATGAGAAAAAAGGGGAAAAGTCAACATTAACTCTCTGTATTTTTTTGAAAAAATATAAAAAGTGGATTGCGAATTTTATATATTTGTGTTATCATTAAAAAATATTTTATTTTGGTGGTCATTTTGACGAGGGGAACATACAAACCCACCAAAAGAAACGGAGTGAATTTCTATGGCCTTGTCTCAGGCACAGTTGGACGCCTATTTTCAGCGCATTGGATACACGGGAAAACCCGACCGCACTTCCCAGACCTTGGCCGCCATTCAGCAGGCCCATATGGACCATATTCCCTATGAGAATTTGGACATTCTAAAGGGGATCCCCCTGTCTTTGGAAGAGGGGCATCTCTTTGACAAAATGGTGGTCCGCCGCCGGGGCGGCTACTGCTTTGAGCAGAATGGGCTGCTCCATGCTGCTCTCAAGGGGCTGGGCTTTTCCGTCACCCAGTTTTGCGGGCGGTTCATTGACGGGGAGCCAAAGGTGATTCAAGACCGCCGCCATCGGGTGCTGCGGGTGGAGGCGGACGACGGGGTGTTTATCTGCGATGTGGGCGTCTATGGGGAATCCCCGAGAAAACCCCTGCGTTTGGTGGAGCAGGAAATCCAGACCGACGGCCTGTGCCAGTACCAGTATCGGAAAGACGATTTTTACGGCTGGGTGGAGTGTCAAAAAGAGAAGGGCAAGGCGTGGAAGTGGGTGTATGGGTTTACGGAGGAACCCTGGAACAGCTACGACTTTGAGCAGCCCTCCTTTTTCTGCGAACGCCATCCCCGCTCCATCTTCAACAAAGTTCGGAAGGTGGGCATTTTCCGGGGAGAGCAGAGCTTGACCTACATCGACGATGTGTTCACCATTTATGCTTTGGGGAAGATTCTGTATCGGGAGACCGTGCCGGAGGAGTACGCCGCCGATTATTTGGTCCGCCACTTTGGCCTGGAAGAGGAGGAAACGGTCTGAGATGGAGCAGCTCACTGCCATTCTGGCACAGGAATTTCAGGTAAAGCCGGAGCACGCCGCCGCTGTGGTGGAGCTGCTGGACGAGGGCAACACTGTGCCCTTCATCGCCCGCTATCGGAAGGAGCGGCACGGCGCTATGGACGACCAAAAGATCCGGGAGCTCTCTGAACGGCTGGCCTATCTCCGTGGATTGGAAGCCCGCAAAGGGGAGATCAAGGCTGCCATTGGGGAACAGGGAAAACTGACCCCGGAGCTGGAGGCTGCCCTGGACAAGGCCTCCACTTTGGCGGAAGTGGAGGATCTATACCGCCCCTACCGGCCCAAACGGCGCACCCGGGCGGGCATTGCCCGGGAAAAGGGGTTGGAACCGCTGGCGCAGCTGCTGTGGCAGGGAAGAGACCGCCAGGGACGTCCTTTGAGCCAGAGGCCGGAACAGCTGGCCCAGACGTATGTGCATGCAGAGAACGGTGTGGAAACCAGGGAGGAAGCCTTGCAAGGCGCCAAAGACATTTTGGCGGAAGAGTTTTCCGACGACGCTTCTATTCGGAAGAGCCTGCGGACCATGCTGCAGAAACAAGGCTCCCTCCGCTCGGTGGCGGCCCAGGAAGAGGATTCCGTATACCGCCTGTACTACGACTTTGAAGAACCCCTCAAGCGGCTGCAAAGCCACCGGGTTCTGGCGATCAACCGAGGGGAGAAGGAGGGCTTCCTCAAAGTCTCTGTCAAGCCGGGGGAGGAGAGCCCCCTGCTTCGCATTCTCCGTCAAGTGCCGGACCGCCATCCGTACAGGGCGCTTTTGCGGGAAGTGGCGGAGGACGCTTGGAGCCGGCTGCTGTTTCCCTCTCTGGAGCGGGAAATCCGCAGCGATTTGACAGAGGCGGCCGCCGAACAGGCCATTCACACCTTTGCCCTGAATTTGCGGCCTTTGCTGCTGCAGCCGCCGGTGAAGAACCAGATGACCTTGGGCTTTGACCCCGCATACCGCACCGGTTGCAAGCTGGCTGTGGTGGACGAAACGGGCAAGGTGCTGGACACGGCCGTGATCTATCCCACCAAGCCCCACCAGAAGGTGGAGGAATCCAAGCGGGTGCTGCGCCACCTTTGCGATGCCTACGGCGTCACCTGCATTGCCCTGGGCAATGGAACTGCCAGCCGGGAATCGGAGCTGTTTATCAGCCAGTTCATCCAGGAATATCCCAAGCCGCTTTCCTACATGGTGGTCAGTGAAGCGGGGGCTTCTGTGTACTCCGCCTCTAAATTGGGGGCGGAGGAGTTCCCCACCTTTGACGTGTCCCTGCGCTCTGCCGTAAGCATTGCCCGCCGGCTGCAGGACCCTCTGGCAGAGCTGGTTAAGATCGATCCCAAGGCCATTGGTGTGGGGCAATACCAGCACGACATGCCCCAAGCCCGGCTTTCCCAGGCCTTGGACGGGGTGGTGGAGGACTGTGTCAACGGAGTGGGCGTGGACTTGAACACGGCCTCGCCCTCTCTCCTGCGGCGAGTGGCGGGAATCACTCCCACAGTGGCGAAAAATGTGGCGGCCTATCGAGAGGAGCACGGCAGCTTTCACAGCCGGAAGGAGCTTTTGAAGGTGCCCAAGCTGGGCCCCAAAGCTTTTGAGCAGTGTGCAGGTTTTCTCCGTGTGATGGAGAGCGACAATGTGCTGGATCACACCGCCGTTCATCCGGAGTCTTACCAGGCTGCAAAAGAGCTGCTTTCCCTGTGCGGCTATACGCTGGCGGACGTGGGAAACTTGGCCGACCTGCCCAGCCGTCTTGGGGAGATGGGGGAGGAACAGGCTGCCCAGGCGTGCGGGGTGGGTGTTCCCACCCTGCGTGACATTGTGGCGGAGCTGCAAAAGCCCGGCAGAGATCCTCGGGACCAGCTTCCTCCTCCGCTGCTGCGCACGGATGTGATGGACCTGGCGGACCTGAAACCGGGGATGAAGCTTTCCGGCACTGTCCGCAATGTGGTAGATTTCGGCGCGTTTGTGGATATCGGCGTGCACCAGGACGGCCTGGTGCACATCTCCCAGATGGCGGACCGGTACATCCAGCATCCCTCCCAAGTGCTCTCTGTGGGCGATGTGGTGGAGGTGACCGTGCTGGAGGTGGATGCAGCCAAGAAACGCATCTCCCTGACCATGCGGGACCAGGAGAAATCCGGGAGCAAGAATCCGGCCGGACTAATTTCAAAGGCGTAAGAATTTCGTAAGAAAAACAGAGTCTTTCCCGTTGGAATGGGATGGTATCCTTCTATCAAAAGGAGGGAGGATCTATGGAGAAAATGCAGTATGTGTGCCCCAAATGCGGGTGCACCCAGTATGAGAGCGACCAGTTTCAGGCCACAGGGGGCAATTTTGCCAAGCTGTTTGATGTGCAAAACAAGAAGTTTGTCACAGTGAGCTGTGTGCGGTGCGGCTACACAGAGCTGTACAAATCCCAGAATTCCAGCGGCTGGGATGTGCTGGACTTTTTGGTGGGCAATTAAAGATGCAAAAAAGGAAGGTGCTGCCATGGTACGGCAGCACCTTCCTTCTTCTCCTGCCGGCGTGTCTTCCGGCCGCGGAGGATGCGCTTTTTTACAGGTGCAGGTGAATGGGAACGGGACGGTCCGGCGTCAGGGTGGAAGGCGTGACCAGGCAATCCACTGCCTCCAGGCGCACTCCCTGCTGGGCGGCCTGTTCCAGAGCTGCAGCGAACTCCGGATGGGTGCGCCGGTTGGGTGTAAAAGCCCGCACACCTTTCATCTGCACCACAAAGAGCACGCAGGCCCGGAACCCCTCCTCTTGGCAGCGGCACAGCTCCTCCAGGTGTTTGACGCCCCGCTGGGTGGGCGCATCGGGGAAGAGAGCGACGCCGTCCTCTTCCAGGGTGACTCCTTTTACTTCCATAAACCAGGGACCTGCGGCGGTTTCCACGAAAAAGTCAAAGCGGGAACGGCCCCATGTGACCTCCCGCCGGTAGTGGAGCAGGGAGGGAAACAGCCGGGGCAGAAATTCCTCTGCCACATGGTTGGGAGCCTGGCTGTCCATGTTGATCAGATAGGGGCCCTTTTCCACCGCCACCAGGTCGTACTTGGTCTTTCGCTGGGGGGAGGCGCCTCTTGCCAGGTAAACCCGGGCGCCCGGTACCAGAAGTTCCCGGCAGCGGCCGGTATTTTTTACATGGCAGATCTCCGTTTTGCCGTCGATTGCCACGTGGGCGATAAAGCGATTGGGCCTGGCGAGAAACGTTCCCGCTGCCACCTCTCCATATTCCATAGGGTGCTCCTTTCCAACTGGTTGTTTCCCTTTCCTCAATCCAGCCTTACTTCTGAAAGTGGCCGGCGCCGTAGAGCAGGGGAAGGAACAAACCTCCTTGGACGGTGCGGTTTTGGAACTCATGGGGCTTGGCTTGCCAAGCGTCCTCGGTTTCAAACCAGTCCCCCAAGGGGATGCGGTTGGGCATTTGGTCGTAGGCGTCCCACAGATGGGAGATCATGGTGGTAAAGCCGTCCCGGTCCATCATGGAGGCGACCCAGACCAGCCAGTCCGATTTGGTATAGCCGGCCCGATTGTCCAGCGGCATGCCATAGGGGTTGATGCGCGACAGATAGGAGGCGAGCTCCCGATCCCAAGTGCCCTCCGGGAAAATATGCAGGCCCAGCAGCCTGTCCCATACGGCGTTGTATTTCATGCTGAAGGTTCCCGGTTGGTCAAAAGCCAGGCGATAGGTGCCGTTTCCGTCGGAGGCTTTTTCCACCCAAGCAGCTGCCATGGAGCGGGCTTCCTGCATCCACTCCTCTCCCAAGGCCTCCTGACCCCGGCGCTGGAGCAGCAAGCCGTAGGCGGCCACTCCTAAAATGGCCTTGATGGACAAGTTGCAGTTGTGGGCCAAGTGTCCCGCAAAGTCGTCGGTGCACAGCTGGTTTTCCGGATCCATTCCCTTGTCCCGCAGATAGTTGGCCCACTGGGTCAAAAGGTCCCAATGGGTGTTGGCAAAGGTCAGGTCGTCCAGGGCCACCGTGGCGGCAGCCGTGGTTAAAAGCATGTTTCCACACTCTTCTACAGGCATCTGGTCGGCGGGATCGGTGCCGCCGGAGTACACCTGCCCGTTGAGCAGGGGGAATTGGCCGGCGTCGTGAGGGGCAAAGGCAAAGGGCCACGCCGGGCTTTGCGCATAGCGGAAGATGGGGCGCAGCATGCCCAGCACCAGCTCCGGCTGGTACAGCAGGAAGAGGGGACTGGAGGGATAGGTGATATCCACCGTGGCAGCGCAGCCGTTGGAAAAGCACTCTTTGGAGATAAACAGCAGTTCTCCTACCTCGTCTTCGCACAAGGTGTGGGCGGCCACAACCTGCCGCCACGCCAACAGCAGCAGCTCTGCATAGGCATCTCCGCCCACTGCTTGGGCCCGAGCCTGCAAATCCTGGGAAAAGGCCTGGCAGCGCTGGGCAATCGACGGGTATTGGGCAAAGGCCAGCTCCAGCAAACCGGGAATGGTTTGCCGCTCTTTTTTCCAGTAGGGCGGCAGGTTTTTGCCGAAATACTGGATGGCCTCCACCTCGTCATACGCCAGGGCAAAGAGGACTTGCTTTCCTTCCTGCAGTTCCCTATCCGCCTGAATGGCGCAGCGCTCCCCCTCTTCCTTGAGAGCCACGCGCCCACCGGTTTCCACGGCCAGGTACACTTTTCCCCAATCGATGCGCACATCGTCCCCAGAGCGGTTGAGGACTTCCTGCACACCGCTGGCCAGAGTTCCGGCGGCAAAGCCAGGGCCCACGGCCTCCCCATACTCCACCGGATACTGGCCCGCGTGGTCCAGGCACAGCGTTTCATCGGCCACAAGGGAGACGGTGCAGGGGGGCAGAGGCCTGCCGTGCCGTCCCTGGGCGGTAATGGCAATGTAGGTGATGGGTCTTGCCAGCAGCTGCAGGTCGTCCAACAGCAGAGGGGATGTGAATTGTAGCGTCAGCCGGGCTTCCGGGCTTTCCAGCACGTAGGTGGTGGAACAGGCTTCCACGGTCACTTGCCGCAGCTGCATGGGAAGAGTGTCCGTAGCTCCAAGAAAGCCGTACTTCCGTCTGCCCACCTGGAAAATTCCCTGCAGAACCTGAGGTTTCCCGGTCCAATGGCAGGTGGGGGTGCGGTTGGGCACATCGTCCATGGACCACAGGTTGAAATATGGGGTGTGTGTCACCAAGGGCACAGCAGGATAACGCATTTGTTTCATAGAGAATCACCTCAATTTGTGATACGGGCTGATTCTTTCATCATAACAGGAAATGCAGAAAAAGAAAACGGGAAAAAGAAGTTTTTTGCCGCTGTAAGAAATTTTCACAGCGCAAAAGAAAATCACAGGTTTTTGTGTGAAAGGGGTTGCTTTTTTTCAAAAAAGGAGATATAATAATACCTGCTTTTCCAAAGCATTTGCCGGTGTGATGGAATTGGCAGACGTAGTGGACTCAAAATCCACCGGTGGCGACACCGTGCCGGTTCGAGTCCGGCCACCGGCACCAGGCTGAGCCTGGACGCAATTCGCGTTCCAGGCTCAGCTTTTTCTTTTGCCTTGCCGCTCGCGTTCGTGGTTTGCTGCGAAAAAAGCGGGGCTTCCGACGGATTGATCCGGTTGGAAGCCCCGCTTTTGTATGCTGCGACTCGTTTTATCAAATGTGCCCTAGCATGGGTGGAAAGATCCTCCTGGGCGTGGTATACTGCGTAAGAGAATCTATGGCCAGGAAGGGATGGAAAACAGGATGGAACAGAAAGGCACACAATCGTTGGAAACAGCGCGGCTGCTTCTTCGCCCCTTTCGTTTAGAAGATGCAGAGAGCTGCCTGCGCAATTGGGTCTCGGATCCGGAGGTGTATCGATGGATCAGTCAAAAGGCCATGACGCCGCAGGAGGTGTTCCAGTGGCTTTCCACAGCGGAAGAAGCGTATAAACATCCGGAGACCTACTACTGGGCGATTGTGGAAAAAGAAAGCGGTGAAGTCTTGGGAGAAATTTTAGTGGACTCCTTCAGTTCCCGCAATGGCTGGTGTGAACTGGATTGGAAAATAGGCCGGCCGTTCTGGGGAAAGGGATATGCCACTGAGGCGGCCTCTGCTGTCCTGCGCTATAGTAGAGATCGCGTAGGCTTTCACAGAATCCAAGCCAAATGCTGTGTGGGAAATCGGGCGTCTGAGAGGGTGATGCAAAAGCTCGGCATGTCAAAAGAGGGCGTTTTGCGGGAATATTTTCAGGTGCAGGATGGCTACTGGCTGGATGTAGTGCTCTACGCCCTGCTGTGCCCCTAGGCCGTTCCGGACCAGCTGTGTCCTTCAGGAACGAGAGCATACATGCAGGCGCGCCCCTTTGGCGCGTTTTAGACCAACACGTCCACCTGCTGTATCCCGTAATAGGCGAAGAGCGCCACAGCCTCCTGGGTGATCCGTTCCCCGGAGACGGCGATGGGAATGGCAGGGGGGCAACCCACCGTGGGCAGCCCGCAGATCCGACCCAGGGAACAGGCGGCGTCCACCGTTTCCCGAGGCGCAAAGGCCGCCTGGCGAATGGAGCAAACACGTTCTCCCCGGGCCACAGGCAGGAGAGGCGTCTGTGTGTTTCCTGAGCACCGGCCCAGTGCTTCTGCGACTTGTGTGTATGCCTCCGGGGTGTTTTCCGGCGTCGCCATGAGCACCAAAAAATCCCGGTCTGCATATTCGCACTCGATTCCCCGCTGCCGCAGCCGCTGGGCCAGTGTCTGGCCCGTCTCTCCCTGAGGGGACGCCAGCGTCAGCCGCAAGGGATCGCTGGGTTCCGTCTGCCAACCGGCGGCTGTCAGCGTTTCCCGAAGCCGTTCCAGACGCTCTATGGCTTCCGCCAGGCGTTGAGGATAGCCTTCGGCCAAGTAACGGTTGCACAGGTCCAAAGACGTTAAAGTCAGGTAAGAGGGACTGGTGGAGCCAAAAAGGGCCAAGGCGTCTTTAGCTAAGGCGGCAATACGAGGGGGAACCCGGTGGGAAATGTGCAGATAGGCTCCCCCTGTCAGCACCGGCAACGTTTTGTGGGCGGAATCGCAGCAAAGGTCCGCGCCTGCGTCCAAAGGGTGCAGGGAGGGCTGCAAAAACCGCAGATAGGCCCCGTGGGCGTTGTCCACCAACAACAGAACCCCCTGCCGGTGGCACACCTCTGCCAGGGAGGGGATTTCCGCCATGCCGCCCAAATAGTCGGGGCTGGTCAGATACACTGCTGCAGGAGGTTCCGGCAGGCCGGCCAAGGTTTCCTCCAGTTGGGTGGGGGAGATAGGGCACCCGCACAGAGAGCGGCTTTCCTCCGGCCAGAGCCAGACAATCTCCAAATCCAGCAGGGCGGCGGCAGAGACAAAGGCCCGGTGGACGTTCCTGGCTGCCACCACCGTGCGGGAGCCGCTGGCCGCCACCGCCAGGTAGAGCATGGCACGGATGCACTGGCTGGAGCCTTCGGTGGAGTAGCAGGTCCGCTGAGAGCCAAACAGGGAGGCGGCGTTTTTCTCGCTTTGGGCCAGAATCCCCTCCGCCTCGTACAGGGCGTCCGCCCCGTGGATCTCTGTGATGTCCCAGGGCTCGCACCCCAGAAAGGGCTGCCCTTTGTGTCCCGGCATATGGAACCGGGTCGTGTCTCCCTGAGCGTAGCGCCGGACGAAATCCGCTACCGGTGTGTTCACTGGCCTGCCTCCTGGGCGGCCTTCATCATAATGGCGCATTCGATCCGTTTCCGGAACAGTTCGCAGCCTGCCTCATACACGCCCCGGATGGAGCCGGTGGCGTGGTAAGCGTTGGCAGCGCACCCTCCCGAGCAGTACAGCTTTGCCCAACAGTCGGCGCAGTCCGGACGAGCATAGGCGTTGCAGGAGCGGAACTCCTCCCGCAGGGCGGTGTTGGTCACCCCGTTCCACACGTCCCCCAGCTTATAGGCTTCCTCCCCCACAAACTGGTGACAGGGATACAGGTCTCCCCAGGGGGTGACGGCCATGTACTCTGTGCCGGAGCCGCAGCCGGAGATGCGTTTGTACACACAGGGGCCGCCGGTCAAGTCCAGCATGTAGTGGTAGAAGGTGATGGGGTGTCCTTCCTTCTCCCGGCGGAGCATGTCCTTAGCCAGAATCTCGTATTGCTCTTTTACAATCTCCAGGTCTTCCGGGGTTAGGGCGGCAGGGTCGTCGGGGGCGCAGACCACCGGCTCCATGCTCAGCTCTGTAAAGCCCAGGTCGTCGGCCATGTGGAACAGGTCCTTGGTGAAGTCCGGGTTGGCGTGGGTGAAGGTGCCACGCATGTAGTAATTCTTCCCGCCTCGGGCTGCCACCAGCTTCTGAAACTTGGGCACAATCCGGTCGTAGCTGCCGTTGCCGGCGTAGTCCACCCGGGTGCGGTCGTTGATCTCCTTACGCCCGTCCAGGGAGAGCACCACGTTGCTCATCTCCCGGTTGGCAAAGTCGATCACGTCGTCGTCGATGAGCATGCCGTTGGTGGTGAGGGTGAAGCGGAAATTCTTTCCCCGCTCTTTTTCCACACTGCGGGCGTACTCCACCAGGCGTTTGACCACGTCCCAGTTCATCAGAGGCTCCCCGCCGAAGAAGTCCACCTCCAGGTTCCGCCGGGTGCCGGAGTGATCCATCAGGAAATCCAAGGCCTGTTTGCCCACCTCAAAGCTCATGAGGGCTCGGTCCCCGTGATATTTGCCCTGGCTGGCAAAGCAGTAGTCGCAGTTTAAGTTACAGGTGTGGGCCACGTGGAGGCACAAGGCTTTCACCACGTCGCCGGAGCGCTCTTTAAAGGTCCCCGCCATGTCGGCGAAGGTGTCCGGGCTGAACAGTTTCCCCGCGTCCTTTAATGTCTGCACGTCCTGGATGCAGCCCCGCACCTCTTCTTCCGTCACGTCGGAGCGGCCGCCGTACTTTTCCAGCATGGCGGCCACAATCTCCTGGGGGGTGTGGGTTTCGAAGAGGCTGATGATATCATAGGCCACCTCGTCTACCACGTGGATGCTGCCGGAGCAGCTGTCCAGCACAATGTTATATCCATTTAATTGATATTGGTGTACCATTCGGTCCTCCTGACACAAAAAAGGCCGCCCGAAGGCGGCGCCTTTTTTTATTTCTCGGTGTTTTCACATTTCTGGTTAGGAAGTCTGGCACTCACCGCAGCCGCCGTTCTTGGCGCTCTCGCACATATCCCGGGTTTCCAGAGTCTTGATTCGTTCCATGACACATAGCTCCTTCATAAATTGATCTGGCCTGTGCCCCAAAGCACCAGCCAGTGTACATCAAAATCCTACCATAGTTGGGCGGGAAAGTCAAGGCGGCAGAGGGCTGCCCCTGGAAAAAATGGGGGACGGCCTCTTCTTTCAGGTGGTCGAGCAACAGGAAGCGAGGAGTTCCCATGGCGGAACAAAGACGGTGTTTTCTCCAGGCTGCCGAAGATTCCTAAAAGCATAGAAAAAAGGTATGGCATTCTATTACAATTAAGTATTTGCTATCGATAGTTGCCGGTGCTATACTGAGGCCAGAAAAAAATGAGACTTTCTGAGGAGGCTCTGTATGGCAGAAGTGAAAGAAAACCCCATGGGGACGCGGCCTGTGCCCCGGCTGGTCATCACCACCGGCATCCCCCTGATGCTCTCTTTGCTGATTTGCTCCCTGTATAACGTGGTGGACAGCATTTATGTCTCCTACGTCTCCGAAGACGCCTTGACCGCCCTGTCCCTGGCATCCCCTGTCCAGGCATTGATGGGCGCCCTGGGCTGCGGCATCGCTGTGGGCCTAAACGCGGTGGTGTCCAAGGCCCTGGGGGAGAAGGACGAGGCCCAGGTGAGGCGGGCGGTGGCTGCCTCCCTGTTCCTGGCGGGGTGCGCATGGGCCCTGATTGCGGTGGCGGGGGTGTTCCTGGTGCGGCCCTACTTTGCCTGGCAGTCCGGCGGGAACCAGGTCATCGCCCAGTACGGCGTAGAGTATTTGAGCATCTGCATGCTGTTTTCCTTTGGGCAGATGGGTCAGTGGGTCTTTGACCGCCTGGTAATTGCCAGCGGGCGATCCACCTTGTTTCTGTTCACCTTGTCCTCGGCCTCTATCACCAACATCATCTTGGACCCCATCTTTATCTTTGGCTACTTCGGCCTGCCCGCTCTGGGGACGGCCGGGGCCGCCATCGCCACGGTGGTGGGCCAATGCGTGGGCTGCGTGGCCGGGTATCTGATTAACCGCCGCTTCAACCCCGCCACGCCCATCTCCTTCACCTTGCGGCCGGAGGGCAAGACTTTGGTGGCCATTTTGCGGGTGGGCATTCCCGCCGCGGTGATGCAAGGGGTGGTGTCCGTCATGGGCGTGCTTGTCAACTCCCTGCTCATCGGCTTCTCCACCACCGCTGTGGCGGTGTACGGCGTATGCACCCGGGTGCAGAACGTGGTGACGGTGGGCGTCCACGGCCTGGACAACGGCCTCATCCCCATTGTGGCCTACAACTACGGCGCAGGCAAGCGGGAGCGCATCCACCAGGCCATCCGGTGGACGCTGCTGTATGCGCTGCTGATTTTCGCCCTGTTCCTGCTGGTGCTGGAGGGCGCCCCCTCTTTGGTGCTGCGGGCCTTCGACGCCTCGGAGGATATGCTTGCCATAGGCATCGCGGCTCTGCGCATCTTGGCGGTGAGTTACCTGATTTCCACGTTGGGGCTGGTGTTGGCGGCGGTGTTCCAGGCCCTGGGGCTTGGGACCTACAGTCTGGCCCTCACCATGATTCGTCAGGTGATTTTGCCCCTGGTGCTGGTGGTGGCGGTGCTCCCTTTCCAGAACCTGAACCTGGTGTGGGCTGCCTTTGTGCTGGCGGAGCTGCTGGCCCTCCCGGTGGGGCTGCTTTTGTGGCGGCGGGTGAACCGGCAGGTGATCAGCAAAATCCCCCAGGACGGCGTGCTGCCGGCAGAACCCGAGAAAAGCATGGCGTAAAGCTGCGGCTACATAGAAGCGCCTGTATCCGGTGTGTGGATGCAGGCGCTTTTTCGATTTCCACTGTTTGAATCGGACGCGGGGAGAATGGGAGAGACGTTTCAAAAAGCAAGCCTCAAGCACAGGAAAAAGGCAAGGAGAGCCCTGCCTTTTCCCGTGTTTCTTTCGTTTTCCGAGAGTGGTGGAGGGATTTACCCTCTTCTGCGGTAGAGCCCGGCCACAGCCAGCCCTGCTCCCAGTACCAGGAAGGAAACCCCCAGCAGCACCCACTGCTCCGTGGTGGAGGAAGTTTGGCTCTGCTCCTGGTTGAATGCGCCAGGTTGGGCTTCCATTCCAGCGTCCCCCGCAGCTTCCTCTGCCGGTTGGGTGGGAGGCTCTTGTCCCATGGCCCCGCCTGCTTCACCTGGGGTGGCTTCCTGTTCCTCTGCAGAGGAAGCGCTTTCCTCCCCGCTGGAAGAGCTGGTTTCCTCCCGGGAGGAGCTTTCTTCATCGCTGGCAGAGCTTTCCTCTGCGGCAGGGGAGGCGCTGTCTTCCTGGGGCGCCTGGCCGGTGGCGTCCGGGGGCGCTTCGCCGTCGGGAAGTTCCGGCGGACTGCCCATGCCCTCTTGGCCCATGCCCCCTTGGGGGAAGTCCGGGGCTTGGCCCGCACTGTCCTGGGTGGCGGTTACCGTGGCGGCGGACAGGACCGTCTCTTCCGCAGTTTCCTGGGATGGACCCATGTCCCATTCCAAGGAGCGCTGGCCCCCGCCTCCGTTGTTCATGGTACCCATGGCGGAGATGTCTACCGAGGAGGCGTCCACCAGGCTGGAGCTGTCCTCACTTTGTCCGTCGTCGGTGGAGGGGATGGTGCCCTCCAGCTGGCCTTGGACGCTTTGGGCCCGCAGCAGGCAGAAGTCCTCCAAAGCCTCCACCCCCGCCTGGAATTCCTCGGTGGTGCAGAACTTGGTGGGATCTTTTTCCACATAGGGGGCAATCAGCTCCACCACCTGTTCCAGGGTTTGGGTAAAGGTGTCGTTCGCAAACCACACCTCTAAGAACTGGGAGAAGTATTGGTGGTACAGCTGGGTGTACGCTTCGCTGGAGAAAATCCAGGCGAGCATGGGCCGAGAGTCCAACGTGCCCCCGGACACCGGCGTGTCGATGGGATAGTTCACCAGCGCGGTGGCGTCCGAGGAACCCATAAAGCCTCCAAAGGCCAGGTTGTAGTCCCAGGGGATCATGGAGAGCTGGCCGTCCTCCTCATAGAGGTAGTAGTTGTGGATCATAGAGCCGGTGTAGCTGTCAAAATTGCACACAAAGTTGTGTACCACAAAGTAGCGGATGACCTCCTCCACGTCCACCACTTCCTCCAGGTTTTCCTGGGCGTTCAGCTGTTGCAGGCTGGCGATGAGCCGGTCCTTGTCGCTGTCGGTGATGTCGGTTTTAGCGTTGTCAAAGATATTCTGGTAGCTGCTGTACGTGTCGTCGGTGTAGAGAAGGGCGGTGTCGTCGCTGCCCATAGAGAAGTTGTCGTCTCCTCGTCCCCCGGACATCTCCGGAGCCTGGGCTTCCGGCATCTCGCCCTCTGCGCCTGGGGAAAAGCTTTCCTGTCCAGGAAAGCCGCCTTCCGCGCCGTCTGGAGGGGTGGGGGCAGCCTCCTGGCTGTCTGCGGCAGTGGGGGTGGCGCCGTTGGTTTCCTCAGCTGCTTCCTGCTGCCAATCTCCCAGGGAGAAGGCTCCGCCGTTGCCCCGGCCTCCGCCCATGCTTTGGCTGTCAGGCTTATACAGCTCCCCATAGTTGCTGCCGTAGTTGCGCTGGAGGAAGGATTCTTCCACGCCCTCCACCGCCAGGTACAGGCCCCAGTCCTCGCCGTTTACGGTGAGGTATACAAAGCTGCACAGGGGGGCGTCCACCCCAAAGGAGCCCATCAGCTGGTAGCAGAGATAGTCTTTCAGCATGGTGTTGTCCTGAATCAAGTTGTTTAGGCTCAGCTTATCCAGGCCGTAGTAGTTCAGGGCGTCGTCGTAATGGCCGAACTCCACCTTAAAGCTGTAGCGGCTGTTGCCGTATTGCTCCACCTGGGTCAGGAAGGTGTTTCCCTTTCCCCGAATGGCCACGTTTTTATAGGTTTCTCCGTCGATCACCAGACTGCACAGGGAGTATTCCTCCCTTTGGGCCGTCTCCAAAAAGCCTTCCCAATCCTCCATGACGATGTCGATGGTGTGCACCGAGGCTGTGTCGAACAGCCGGTTTTCATAGCCCATCTCCCGGGCGGCAGCCTGCAGGCCCAGGCTCTCTCCCTGCATAAACAGGACGGTGAGCACCAGGCACAGGGCCAAGACCACGCAGCAAACCTTGTCAAAGTTCTTGTGGGTTGCCATTGCGCCACCCCTTAACCCATGTAGTCGCCGTTGTAGCTGACCAGCACCGCGCTCTGCACGCCGTTCATCTCCGAGAGGATGTTGATAAAGTCAGTGTTTTCGTCCTTCATGCGCACTTCCACGTTCAGCTCAATGGAACCCTGCTGGGCGGTTTTGCTCTTTACCACGCAGCGCTGTACCTGTTCCTTGAGAAATTCCGTGGCCTGGAGCTCGCTGGTGTAATCCTGGCAGCGCAGCACTACAATGTAGGGGTTCAGGTGAGATTTCCGATTGACAAACACCAGAAGCACCAGACCGATGACCACGCTGCCGATCACCGCCAGGGGGATCATGCCCGCCGCCAGCACAATGCCCACGGCAATGGCCCAGAACAGGAAGGCGATGTCCAAGGGCTCTTTGATGGCCGCTCGAAACCGCACAATGCTCAAAGCGCCCACCATGCCCAAAGACAGCACCACGTTGGAAGTGACCGCTAAAATCACCAAGGTGGTGATCATGGTCAGGGCCACCAGCGTCACCCCAAAGCTGGAGGAGTACATCACCCCGGCAAAGGTCTTTTTGTAGATGAGGAAAATAAACAGCCCCAGCCCAAAGGCCAGCACCAAAGAGAGCCCCATGTCCAGCAGGGACACGCTGCTCACGTTCTCTAAAAAACTGGATTTGAAAATGTCTTGAAAGGTCATTGTCTTGTTCTCCTTGTCTTGGAAATTTAGCCGTACAGGCGGCAGGCGGCGTACTTGGAAAAGGCGGAGGTGCGCCTGCACCAGGTCCCGCACCAGGTCGGGGAGGAACGCGTCCCACTTCACCTCTAAGATGACAGGGGCGTCCGCCGCGGGGAGGGTGACGCAGCCCGGGTCTAGAAAGCCGGCAGGGGAAAGGGCGGTGCGGACATGGTAATCCAGGGTCACCCGCACGTTCCCCGGACCGTAGAGAAAGAGTTCCCGGGTGTACTCCACGATGGTTTTAGGGCGCAGGCCCTGGCTGTCCATCTTCCGGCACAGTTCCCCCAGCAGGGGAGAAGAGCTCCCGAGTTCTTGGTGGCGGCCTTCCAGCAAAGCCCGGGCCTCTTCCACGGTGAGGGCCGCTTGGGTTTTCCCGCACAGGCCGTTTGTCTTTGTCTTTTTCTCCAGCAGAAGCAGGGATAGGTCCCCGTTGTAAAACCGCAGCCGGAACTTCTCCCGGTGGTTGGCGCTCTCTAATTTTTCCCGCAGGGCTTTGTCTGCCAGGTTGTCAAAGTACAAACTTCGCACCTGATAGCTGCCGCCCACGGCGTGGGGGTCTCGCGGGAGCACGGCGCCCAGCCGGGCCCGCAGCGCCAGCAGGCCAGGGGTGTCGATCCGGTGTTTCCATTCGTGGCGCAGAGCCATGGAATCCACTCCTTTCTGTGTGTGCAGCCCAGTATACATCCCCAACCTTAGCCAAAGTTTAGAAAGCAAAATCGCTGGGAAACGCGTGATTTGCTCAGACCCCAGAGGGGTCAGTACTTGTGGAAGGAATGCCCTCGCATCACTTGCTCCGCACCTGGTAAGCCGCCTCTTTCCGTTTCCCCATTCCCGAACTTTTTTTGCCAAGGCTTTTTGTTCCTTTAAAGGCAGCAACAAAAAAGACGGACCGCGGGTTGCGGTCCGTCCTGACGTGTTTTTTTGTGTTCAGTTGGGGAATTGCGCCACAAACTGGATGACCTGGGGCGGGAGATACTGGGCGTGCAAGCTCCCCTGATTGGCCTGGGCCAGGGAGCGGGCCACTGCCAGACCGATACCGTAGCCGCCCTCCTTCTGGGTGCGGGCGGCGTCCCCCCGGTAAAAGCGGTCGAAAAGTTTGTCCGGCGGTACCGTGGGCAGCTGGGGACAGGTGTTTTCCAGGCAGAGACGTGCCCGTTTCCCCTCCTGCTTCACAGAGAGGCAGATGCGTCCCCCGGGGCCGGTGTACTTCACAGCGTTGTCCAGCAGTAGGGAGAGCAGTTGTTCCAGCTGGGCCGGGTCGCTGGTGAGGGTCACCCCTGGTTGGATGTCCCGCTCCAAAGCGATACCCTGGGCCTCTATGGGCTGGAGAAAGGGCTCCAACACTTTTTCCGCTAGGCCGCTCAGGGAGAGGGAGGTCTTCTGGACCGGCGCGGCGCCCTCGTCCATGCGGGCCAAGGTGAGAAGGTTCTGCATCAGCCCACTAAGGCGCCGGGTCTGCTCCTTGATGTTGCGGCTCCACTTGCTCTCTCCCAAGTAGAGTTCCATAGCCTCCGTGTTGGACTGGATGATGGCCAGGGGCGTTTTGATCTCGTGGCCCGCGTTGGTGACAAATTGCTTTTGCCGCTCTATGTTCTCTGCAAGGGGCCGGATGGCCCGCCGGGATAGGAGAATGACGACCACCAGCATCAGCCCCCAGCACCCTAGGCCTGCCGCCACCGAGAGCAGCAACACCCGGATGTAGGAGAACACCTCCTCGGAGGTGTCCAAAAAACACCAGAGTGACACCGCCCTGGGGCGCTTCCCGCCGCAGGTATCGGAACCGGGAGAGCCTACCTTCCTCTCGCTCCCCGGCGCAGGCCTGAGCGGCCAGCTCTTGGGCCACCTCCTCCGTGACGGCGGAGGTGCGGCTCACATCCACCTTGGCCACAGCACCCTCCTGGTCGTAATGCACCAGGAAGTAGTTGGAGGAGAGCACCGTGTCGTGGGCGTTTTTGGGACCTTCCCCGGGGCCGCGGGGCGCGGGATCCGGGGGAGGGAGAAGGCCTTCGCCGCCCTCGCTCTGCCAGATAATCTCCAGCGTGCGCTGGATTTCCCCCGATACCAGCACGCTGTTCACCACGTTGATGACCCCCAGCAGCAGGAGCAGCAGCACAGTGATAGCCGCCATGGCTGTCACCACAAATTTCTTTTGCAGCGTCTTGGTCATTCCCGCACCTCCAAGGTATAGCCTACGCCCCGCTTGGCGGTGATGGCTACGTTGGCGTGCAGAGCGGTCAGCCGCTTGCGCAGGTAAGAGATGTACACCCAGACAGCGCCCAGTTCCGCGTCGGTGTCATAACCCCACACCTTGGTGAGCAGCTCCTCGGTGGAGAGATAGATGCCCTGGTTTAAGAGAAGCACCTCCATCAGGCGGTATTCCAACTTGGAGAGCTGGAAAGTCTGCTGGTTCAAAGAGATGTTCCCGCACTGCAGCACCGTGGGGGTAAATTCCTCCCGCCGGCGAAGCATGGCCCGCACCCGGGCCAGCAGCAGGTCCATGGAAAAAGGCTTGGGCAGATAGTCGTCCGCACCCAGGTCCAGGCCCTGCACTTGATCCTCCACCTCCGCTTTGGCGGTGAGCAGCAAAATAGGCGTGCGGCAGCCCTGGGCCCGCAGCAGGCGCAGCACCTCCAGGCCGTCTAGCTTGGGCATCATGATGTCCTAAATAATCCCGTCGTAGTGGCCGGACTGGGCATAGGCCAAAGCCTCCTGCCCGTCGTAGACCGGGTCCACCACGTAGTTGTGATAGGTGAGGATATCCACCACCGCCTCGCTCATGGCGGCTTCGTCCTCGGCGTATAGAAGCTTCATCACTCTCACCTCTCTTCTGCAAGCATATCAGCTTTCCCTTATTTTTCCCTTAGTTCTTTCGTATAACACAGGCGGCGCCTGGGGAAAAGCGGTGGCAAAGCAAAAAGCCAGAGGGGTTTCCCTCCAGCTTTTGCTTCTCTATCACCCATGGCGCCGTTACATCCACTCCCCATACCGCCGGATATACAGCTTTTTCACGACGGTCACGAGAGCCATGTAACTGAGTGCCACTGCCCCCAGCAAGAGAAAATACACGAGGGGAAGAGGCGCCAGTTCCAACCAGGCCGCTAAGGGCGTATAGGGGATCGCCGTAACCAGAGCAATGCCTGCCAGGGAGAGCAGTGTCACCGGGGCGGAAGCACGGCTGTGGAGGAAGGGGAGCTTTTCGGTGCGCAGCATGTGGATGACCAGCGTCTGGGTCCACATGGACTCCACGAACCATCCGGTTTGGAAGAGGGCCACATACAGGGCTTGGGTGGCCGGATCGCTGATCTGGGAGTAGAGCAGGCCGCCGGTTGCCAGGGGGCACAGCACAAAGTACAGCAGCAGGTAGGTGGCAATGTCGAAGATAGAGCTGATGGGCCCGATCCACAGCATGAAGCGCCCAATGCCCTTGGCGTTCCATTTCCTGGGAACTTTCAAATAGTCCTCGTCCACATTGTCCCAGGACATGGCCGTACAGGAAATGTCGTAGATCAAGTTGAGGAGCAGCAGATGCAGAGAGGCCATGGGCAGGAAGGGCAGGAAGGCACTGGCCGCCAGTACGGAGAGCATGTTCCCAAAGTTGGAGGATGCGGTCATTTTGATGTACTTCATCATGTTGGCATAGGTATTCCGTCCCTCCAAAACGCCCTTTTTCAGCACCAGCAAATCCTTTTCCAGCAACACCACCGAAGCGGATTCCTTGGCAATGTCCACCGCAGTGTCCACGGAGATGCCCACGTCTGCAGCTTTCAGTGCGGCTGCATCGTTGATGCCGTCTCCCATGTAACCCACGCTGTGGCCTTTGTCCCGCAGGACTTTCACCACCCGGGCCTTTTGGTCGGGGGAGAGCTTGGCAAACACCGCCACCTTCTCGGCGCACTGGCCCAGCTCCTGGTCGGTGAGGCTGTCAAGGTCGCTTCCCAGCAAGATATGTTCTGCGTCCAACCCCACTTGGCGGCAGATCGCCTGGGTGACTTTTTCGTTGTCCCCGGTGAGAATTTTCACCGCCACGCCGTGTTCCTGGAGTGCCTGGACAGCGGCTCGGGACGTGTCCTTGGGCGGGTCCAGCAGAGCTAAAAAGCCCAAAAGCACCATGTTTCGCTCGTCTTTTACAGAGAATTGTCCCACCGGGGCGGGATTGGTCTTTTGCGCCACCGCGATAACGCGCATCCCCTGCTGGTTCAACCTATCGGCCTGCTCCTGGGCCAGCCGGCGCACCTTGTCCTCCAGAGGCAGCACCCGGTCCCCCCACTGGGCGTAGGCGCAGCAGGAGAGCATCTCTTCCACCGCCCCTTTGGTGACCAGCTGGGTCTTGCCCTTCCGGTCTCGCACCACCACGCTCATGCGGCGGCGTTCAAAGTCAAAGGGGATTTCATCCACCTTGGCATAGCGGCCGGTCAGCTCTTCTGCTCCCAGTTCTTGCTGTTTTTCCAGCACTGCCAAGTCGATCAAGTTTTTCAACCCTGTTTGAAAGTAGCTGTTGAGAAAAGCGTGGCGCAGCACCCGGTCGTCTTCCTCGCCGGTCAGGTTCAGGTGATATTCCAGCACCACCTTATCCTGGGTGAGGGTGCCGGTTTTATCCGTGCAGAGAATGTCCATGGAGCCCAGGTTTTGGATGGAGTTCAGGTTCTTGATGATGACCTTTTCTTTGCTCATAGTCAACGCCCCTTTTGCCAGGGACGCGGTGACGATCATGGGCAGCATCTCCGGGGTCAGACCCACGGCGATGGAGATGGCGAACAACACCGCCTGCATCCAGTCTCCCTTTGTAAACCCGTTGAGGAAGAGCACCACCGGTACCATCGCCAGCATAAACCGGATGAGCACCCAAGAGACGGAATTGACCCCTTTCTCAAAGGTGGTTTTAGGGGGGCGCTGGTTCAGCTTTTTTGCCAGCACTCCCAGCATGGTGCGGTTGCCCACAGAGAGCACCAGAGCTTTGGCGCTGCCGCTGACCACGCTGCTGCCCAAAAAGGCCAGGTTGGGCAGCTCGGTCAGGGAGGATTTTCCCAGGGCAACGGCCCCTGTTTTTTCCACGGGCTCGCTTTCCCCGGTGAGAGCCGATTGACTGAGGAACAAGTCTTTGGCCTGGAGGATCCGCACATCTGCTGGCACCATGTCCCCGGCGGACAGGTGGACGATGTCTCCTGCCACCAGTTCCTCCATGGGCAGCTCGGCGCGGACGTTGTCCCGTTCCACCAGAGCAGTGGTGTGAAGCATCCCGCTGAGCTTGGCAGCCACGTTTCCGCTGCGTGTCTCTTGAACGAACCGCAGGACTCCGGAAATCCCTACCATGCCGGTGATGATAAGCACCGTGGCGATATTCTCTTCTCCCGGCTGGGCCAATAGCACATCGGTGAACAGGGAGATCACCGCCAGAGCCAGCAGCACCACTGTAAAGGGGTTGATAAAGGCCTCCGCCAGCCGGCGGAGCAAGGGTTCTTTCTTGCCGTAGGTCAGCACATTTTCGCCATGTTCCTCCCGAGAGAGCTCCACCGCCTCCGGGGACAGCCCGTTGGCAGTGGTGCCATAGGCTTGAAACAGTTCCCCTGCCTTGTGGGTGGCGGCCCACAGCAGCCGGGCGTTGGTCCCCTCGTTTTTCATCTTGTCAGCCGCCAAGGACAGGGCGGCGTTCTTCTTCCATTTTTTCATCATTGGTTTGCACCTCCCAAGTAAAAATGATCCGCGCAAAAGCGGGAGAGAACGGTGGAGGCGCGGAGAGGGTCAGAGACAGCAGGGACAAGGGTCATCCCGTGCTGTGCTTTTTTGTTCTCCCAAGGCCGCGCCGCCGCAATTTCCCGTGTCCATGTGTCTCACCTCCCTGTAAAAGAAAGTTGTGTATCTCATCGCCAAAAGGCGTTGTTTTCCAAAAAAGGGCATAAAAAAGCCACCGCGGAAAGGGTTCCAAGCGGCGGCGCCTTGTATGCAGGGCAAAAAGAGCCTAAGCCTGCCCGGACAGAGGCGGCCATCGCTTGGAGAAAGTCTTTTGTTTGCAACTGTCACAGGACATGGTCGTCCCTGCCTTTCTCAGAAAATAAAACATCCCCCGCGTTCGGTAAGAACACGGGGGAAAAGAGTTCCGTCCCATTCGTTTGAGCTTTAACTCTGCAGGGCGGTGAAACTGCGTTATGGCACGCCTTGCTTTCGACGTGCCCTGTTCAAACCAGCTCATGGTGTCTCCACCATTTCGCGGCAGCAGCCCATATCCCTGTAGGAGCCTTACTTACCGAATAAGTTCACTCTAGCATGTTTTTTTGCCTTTGTCAACCTTCGTTTCCCAAAATTTCCTCGCTGAAAAAATTCAAAAGGTACCTTGACAATTTTGCGCGGCGCGCTTATTATTAAGGTACCGAATGAATTGATTGGGAGGGCATGTGCCTATGAAAGAATTTCACGAAGCAAGGCGCCGGGGAGAGCCCAGCATCAGCCACTGGCTCGTCATCTGCCTGCGGGACGTAAGCCACGTGATGCGCGGTCTGTACGAGGGCAAGGGCAGTCAAAAGCGGGTGCTGATGGTGCTGGAGGATCTGGGCGGTGCTGTCACCCAGCGGGAGCTGACCCAACGGCTGGGCATCCAGCCCGGCTCTGCCAGCGAGGTGTTCGCCAAGCTGGAAAACGCCGGGGCCGTCACCCGCACCCCCAGCCAGGAGGACCGGAGGACCGTGGACATCGCCTTAACGGAAGCAGGGTTGGCTCGAGCCAAGGAGGCCCGTGCCCAGCGCGCTCGCCGCCACGAAGAGATGTTTTCCTGCCTTAGCGAAGGGGAAAAGCAGCAGCTTCTCACCCTCTTGGAGAAGCTGCGGGAGGATTGGTCCAGCCGCTATCCAGCGGCAGGCCGGGGCCACGGTTATGGGCATCCCCACGGCCACCGAGAGGAGTAAAGCATGTGGAAGTACATCAAACCTTTTTGCCTTACGCCATTTTGGCGGGGCTGTTCATGGTGGGGGAGGTGGCCATGGACCTGCTCCAGCCAGGCATCATGAGCCAAATTGTGGACGACGGCGTCCTGGGCCTGCACAATGGCGGCGTGGGCAATCTGGATTTGATTTGGAAGCTGGCCTGCAGATGGTGGGCCTAGTGTTGTTCGGCGTGTTGTGCGGCTCTCTGAATAACGTGTTCGTTCACATGTCTGGCCAGAACATCGGCAACGAAATCCGCAAGGACTGCTTCCGCCGGATGATGCAGTTTTCCTTCCCCCAGCTGGACCAGTTCGGCACGGGTTCGTTGGTCACCCGGGTGACCAACGACATCACCCAGGTGCAGAACTTTGTCTCCCAGTTTGTCCGGGGCATGATTCGCACCTCTATGCTGATGTTTGGCAGCATGTACTGCATGTTCCGCTTAAACCATACCTTTGGCCTGGTGGTGCTGTGCGCCTTTCCCCTTACCGTGGGATGCTTGGCCGTTTGCATCGCCAAGGCCAACCCCTTGTTTACAAAGCTTCAATCTCAGCTGGACGCCATCAACGCCATCCTGCAAGAGGACGTTTCCGGCATCCGGGTGATCAAGGCCTGCGTGCGGGAGCTGTACGAGAAAGCCAGGTTTGGAAAGGCCAACGGTCAGCTCATCCAGACTCAGCTGCGCACCTTGGTTATCTTCGCCTTTATGAATCCCGTTATCAATGCCCTGATGTACGTGGTGGTAGCGGTGATCTTGGCGGTGGGCTCTTTCCAGGTGGAAAGCGGCGACACCTCTCCGGGCACTATTATGGCGGCCATCACCTACACCACCCAGCTGCTCAACGGCATCTTGATGCTGGTGATGTTGTTTCAAAGCATCTCCCGGGGCATTGCCTCCTGGAAGCGGGTGAAGGAAGTCCTCCAAAGCCAGCCTGCCTTGGTGGACGGCCCCTTCACCGGGGACACCGCCTCCCACGGGGAAATCGAGTTCCGGGACGTGTCCTTCGCCTACCCCGGCAGCAGCCATCCTGTGCTGGAGCACATCAGTTTCAAGGTGCGCCCCGGGGAAACTGTGGCCATTATGGGCGCCACCGGCTGCGGGAAGACCTCCCTGGTCAACTTGATTCCCCGCTTTTACGACGTTACCCAGGGGCAGGTCTTGGTGGACGGCGTGGACGTGCGCCGGTACCATCAGCGGGACTTGCGCGAAAAGGTCTCCACCGTGCTGCAAAAAAGCCAGTTGTTTACCGGTACCATCGGGGAGAACATCGCTTGGGGCAGCCCCGGCGCCAGCCAGGAAGACATCCAGCAGGCGGCGCAGGTCGCCCAGGCGGACAGCTTTGTCTCCGCCAGCCCTCGGGGCTATAACACCTATGTGGCCGAGGGCGGCGCCAGCCTTTCCGGCGGCCAGAAGCAGCGGGTGCCCATCGCCAGAGCCGTGATAAAACCCGCGGAGATTCTTATTTTCGACGATTCCACCAGCGCCTTGGACTTGAAGACCGAGGCTGCCCTGTACGACGCTTTGGACAATTCCCGCTCCCAGGTCACAAAGCTTATTGTGGCCCAGCGGGTGGCCTCCGTGCGCCGGGCGAACCGTATCCTGGTGCTGGAAAATGGCAGGATAGTCGGCTGCGGCCCCCACCAGGAACTGCTGCGCACCTGCCCTGCTTACCAAGACATTTACCATTCACAGCTGGGAGAGGAGGATGAGCTTCATGAGTGAGCCGAATAACCTCCAGAACAACAAAAGCCTGCTGGAGCGCACCCTTCCTGGTATGGGCCACCACGAGCGCTTCGGCCTCACAGAGCACGCGGAAAACTTGGGCGCCACCCTCCGGCGGCTGGTAGCTTACTTTGTCCGGGAGAAAGCCATGGTGGCTGCCATGCTGGGCGTGGTGGTGTTCGGCACGCTGTGCGGCGTGTTCGCCCCCAGCCTGCAAAGCAGCGCCATCGACATCATCGCCGGGGAGCAGGGGAGCAGCCTGTGGCCCACCTTGGCTCTGATGCTGGCGGTGTACCTGCTCTACAGCGGCAGCCAGCTGCTCCAGGGGCTCATCAGCGCCAAGCTCAGCCAGCGGATTGTGGGCCGCCTGCGGGAGGAGCTGTTCGGCAAGCTGCTGGATTTGCCCGTGCGCTACCTGGACGCCCATTCTCATGGGGATGTGATGAGCCGCATGACCAACGACGTGGAGAACATCTCCACCACTGTGTCCCAGTCCTTGCCGTCCCTGTTCTCCGGGGCGCTGACCATTGTGGGCACCGTGGCCATCATGCTGTGGTACTGCTGGCAGCTGGCCCTGCTCAGCTTTGCCACGGTGATTCTCACGGTCCTTGCCACGAAAATCCTCTCCGGCAAGGTGCGCAAGTTTTCCCGGGAGCGCCAAATGCTCCTGGGCCAGCTCAACGGCACGGTGGAGGAGATGGTCTCCGGCTACCCCACTGTGGTGGCCTACAACCACCAGGACATCACCACCCAGGAGTTCTGCCAGACGGCCGACTCCCTGACCAAGGCCGGCATCAAAACCGATGTGTGCAGCGGCGTCATGGGCCCCATTATGAACTGCATTGGCAACATTGGCTTTGTGATTATCGCCGCCTTTGGCGGGTACTTCTCCATCACCGGGCTGATTTCCGTGGGCGTCATCTCCGCCTTTATTGTCTACGCCAAGCAGTTCAGCCGCCCCATCAACGAGATTGCCCAGGTCTACGGCCAGCTCCAAACGGCCATTGCCGGGGCGGAGCGGGTTTTTGCCGTGCTGGACGAGGCGGACGAGGACAAGTCCGGCCAGCCTTTGGAGGAGAGCCCCACGGAGACGGTCACCTTCCAGCACGTGGATTTCTCCTACCAGCCGGGCACCCCATCATCCGGGATTTCTCCCTGACGGTGCCTGCCGGGAAGAAGGTGGCTTTGGTGGGCGCCACCGGCAGCGGCAAAACCACCATCGTCAACCTTCTCCTGCGCTTATATGACAGCGACAGCGGCAAGATCCTCATCAATGGCCAGGATATCCGCCAGGTGTCCCGGGAGAGCCTGCGCAAAAGCATCGCCATTGTTCTTCAGGACACGGTGCTCTTTTCCGACACCGTCCGGCAAAATCTGCAATACGGCAATGAAAACGCCACCCAGCAGCAGCTGGAGGAAGCCTTGACTATGAGTCACTGCCAAGAGTTGCTCTGGGGTCTGCCCCAGGGGTATGACACCGTCCTCACCGGCTCGGGGGAGAACATCAGCCAGGGCCAGCGGCAGCTGCTGGCTATTGCTCGGGCCTTCGTGGCGGATCCCAAAATTCTCATTTTAGACGAGGCCACCTCCAACGTGGACACCCGCACGGAGAAGGCCATTCAGGCTGCCATGCAAAAGGTGATGGAGCACCGCACCAGCATTGTCATTGCCCACCGGCTGTCCACCATTCGAGATTCCGATCTCATTGTGGTGATGGATCAAGGACGCATTGTGGAGCAGGGCACCCACCAGCAGCTGTTGGAGCAGCAGGGCCGCTACTACCAGCTGTATATGACCCAGTTTGCCGGCGTGGCCACCTAACTTTCAAAAGAGCTCTTGTTTTCCCAGCAGGGGCGGAATGGCCTTTGCAGTTTATAGAAAGGGCGCTACAAGATAAATAGAAGCGGTATGTGCCCATCCCTGGCGTTGGGCTGAAAACAAGGCGGAAAGGCGGGGCTTTATGGGAAACATCATGACCTATTTAAAGTGGCGGGGCGATCTGACCTTTGAGGAGCGCCCCTTCTGTGAAGTGGACAACCTGGTGCTGTCCGAGCTGGCGTACCTGGACTTTTCCCACATCGTCCCTGGTGTGGAGGAAGGGAATACCCTCACCTTGGCGAAGGTGTCCCAACTCTACTATGAGCAGGTGCGCAAAAAGACCTGTGCCTCGGGGCCGTCGGAGGACTTCCTCTCTACCATGACGGCCTCCAGGCGCTACCAAGGGGTGCTGCTCTCCAAGCTGGAGGATGTGGAGGACCCCGCCACCCAGACGGAGTTCACCGCCCTGCACATCACTTTGGGGGATGGCACGGTGTACGTTGCCTTCCGGGGGACAAACGACTCTCTCATGGGCTGGCGGGAAGACTTCAGCATGAGCTTTCAGTTGATGCCCTCCCAGAAACTGGCCGCGGCCTATCTGGAGAAAACCATGGACAGCAAGGAGTGCCGCTACCGGGTGGGCGGCCACTCCAAGGGCGGGAACCTGGCGGTCTACGCCGCCATGCTGCTGCCGGAGGAGAAACAGGCCCAGATTCTAAACGTGTACAGCAACGGCGGCTCCGGCCTGTGCCAGGAGATCATCGACCTGGGGCAGTACGAAAGGCTGCAGGGCAAGCTGGTGCGGATTGTGCCGGAGTTCAGCGTCATCGGCTCCCTGTTCGAGCACGAGGCTCCCACAAAGATCGTGGCCAGCAGCGCATCTGGCCTCTCCCAGCACGATGGCTTCACCTGGGAGGTGGAGGGGGACTCCTTCACCACTCGCAAAGAGCTCTCCAAAGAGGCGAAGTTCTACAACGAAATCTTCGACCAGTGGATCGAGTCGGCGGACCGGGAGCAGCGGGAGACCTTTACCAAGGACTTATTCGATACTTTAGAGGCAGGAGAGGCCAAGCGCCGCTCGGATCTGCCCCACACCGGCTTTGAGGGATTTGAGTCCGTATTCAAATTCTCTGATTGTCGATTTTCCTTAATTTTTCAAGGCTTTTCGGGGGCTCCCCTCAATCCTCACCGCCCACCCGGAGGTGGACTTCGTTCAGCTGCAAATCAACTACGCCGACTGGGAGGGCGATGTGATCCAATCCCGGAAATGCTACGAGGCTGCCCGCCGTCACGGGGTGCCTGTGGTGGTGATGGAACCTTGCAAGGGCGGCACCTTGGTGGAGGTCCGTGAGGACGTGGCGAAAGTTCTAAAGAACGCTGAGCCAGAGGCCTCCCTGGCCTCCTGGGCGCTGCGGTACAGCACCTCCCTGGACGGCATCATCACGGTTCTCAGTGGCATGTCCACCATGGAACAGATGGAGGACAACGTAAACACCATGAAGCATTTCCAGCCTCTTTCCCAAATGGAACGGCTGGTGCTGGAGACGGCCCGGCAGCGTTTGGAAAACGTGGACACCATCCGCTGCACCGGCTGCCGGTACTGTGTTGCCGGATGTCTCCAGGGCATTCAAATTCCGGATCTGTTCCGGATCGCTAACAACGAGATCATCTACCAGGGCAAGGGGGACGCCGCCCGGCGGTACGCCAATATCACCAAAACATCGCCCCCGGTGTCCGCGTGCGTGCAGTGCCGCAAGTGTGAGATGGCCTGTCCCCAGCATTTGCCGGTGACGGAATTGCTGCGGAGGGTGGCGGGGATGTTTGAAACCACGCCGGAATCCTAAACGCGCTATACTGAAGGACTTAGATAGGAGGCATCGGACTTATGGAATACGCAAAATTGGGAAACACGGAAATCGAAGTGTCAAAGCTCTGTGTGGGCTGCATGAGCTTCGGAAAACCTGGAACGCTCCACGATTGGACCCTGGACGAAGGGGAGATGGAAAACATTGTGAAGCACGCCTTGGATTTGGACATCAACTTTTTCGACACGGCCAACGGCTATTCCGAAGGCACCAGCGAGGAGTACTTGGGCCGGGCTATCCAGAAGAATGTGCCCAGGGACAAGGTGGTCATCGCTTCCAAGGTCTACTTTAACCCGGGGCGTCTCTCCTCGGAGGCCATCCACCGGGAGATTGAGGGGAGCCTGAAGCGGCTGGGCACCGACTATCTGGACCTGTACATCATCCACCGCTTCGATTACGATACGCCTATCGAGGAAACTATGGAGGCATTGAACGACCTGGTGGTTTCCGGAAAGGTGCGGGCCATCGGCGCATCGGCCATGTATGGATACCAGTTCTACAATATGCAGCTGGCCGCGCGGGACCATGGATGGGCCCCGTTCGTGGCCATGGAAAACCACTACAACCTGCTGTATCGGGAGGACGAGCGGGAGCTGATTCCCATTTGCCGCCAGATGAACGTCTCCCTCATGCCTTACAGCCCTCTGGCCGCAGGGCATTTGACCAGGCCACAGTGGAATTCGGACTCCCTCCGCAGCAAAACAGACCGGGCCGCCATGGGAAAATACGACAGCACCCAGGAGCAGGACATGGAGATCGTTCGCAGGGTCCACACGCTGGCGGAACGGTATGGCGTGAAAATGCAGCAGGTCGCTTTGGCGTGGGAGTGGGCCAAAGGCGTGACGGCCCCCATCATCGGGGCCACAAAAGCCTCCCATTTTGATGATGCGGCAGGGGCCTTTTCCGTGAAGCTCACAGCGGAGGACATCGCTTTTCTGGAAGAACCCTATGTGCCCCATAAGGTGGTGGGAGCCATCGACCACAACCCGGCGGATGGGGTCAAGCTGCTGGACGTGAAAAAGTAAGTAGGGCAAGAAGGTTTTGCCGGCAGCACAGGCGGGGCTTCTGGCTCCTTTTCCGACAGAAAACGGACGCCAGACCCTTGCCGTACCTTGGCGAGTGTGCTATGCTTTTCCCAGGAGAGTGATAGAATGGAACTTCGCACACTGCGCTATTTCTTGGCGGTCGCTAGCGAGAAGAACATCACCCGGGCAGCGGAGCTGCTCCATGTGACCCAGCCCACCTTGTCCCGGCAGATGAGCGATTTGGAGCGGGAATTGGGCGCCACTTTGTTCCTGCGGGGAAAACGGGCCTTGACACTCACCGAGGACGGCCTGCTGTTCCGCCAAAGGGCGGAGGACATTGTGGAGCTGGCCGACCGTGCGGAACGGGAGTTCACCCAGCGGACCAGCGTTGTGGGCGGTATCATCACGTTGGGGGTGGTAGAGTCCCTAAGCGCCGTTACGTTGGCCCGGCTGGTCAAGGAGTTTTCCCACAGCTACCCGGAGGTGCAGTTCACTCTGTACAACGGCATGGCAGATACCCTGCGGGAAAGCGTGGACCAAGGGTCAGTGGATTTGGCCCTGGTTTTAGAGCCGGTGGATACCACAAAATATGAGTTTCTTCGCCTGCCTCAACGAGAGCAGTGGGGCGTTTTGGTACGGGAGGACCACCCCTTTGCCCAGCGAAGGGAGGTACAGGTGCAAGAGCTGTGGGATCAGCCCCTGCTGCTGCCCTCCCGGGCCAGCTCCCGGCGGGAGATCCTTCACTGGATGGGATGCGAGGAGCATCAGGTCAACATTCGGGCCAACTACAATATCCTCTCCAATACGGTTCTGCTGGTGGAGGAGGGACTTGGCGCGGCGGTGTGCCTAAACGGGGCCTTGGCCATCCATCACAGTCCCCAACTGCGGTTTGTGCCGCTGGTGCCGGAGCGCTCCATCCGGGGCGTGCTGATTTGGAAGAAAAACCATGTGTTCAACCCCGCCACTTCCCTGTTTGTGCAGATGGTGCAGCGGTATGGGGAAAGCGAAAGATACTAGCCGTATGACGGTACTAAAAAGGAGACGCTGAAAGGCGCCTCCTTTTTTCATCTCGTTTCCTGATTCAAAGGGCGAAGCTCCAACGGCTCCCCAGGAGCTAACACCAGGGCACGCTCCGGGTTTTGGATGCGGGCAATCAAATCCGCCGGGTCCCCGTTGAAGGGGTCCATGTCCGGCGCGTCCACACAGCCCCAGTGCCACAGCAGCAGGGGAGTGTGGGGATAGGCGTTGGCCAGCTTTACCGCGTTGTTCAGGCCGATGTGCCATTGGCTGTCGGAGAAGTCAAAGAGCATCAAATCCGGGGTGGGCATGTGCAGGTGCTCCTCCAGCAGGCGAGAGTCCCCCACCGCCCAGAGGGAGCCGTCCGGGGTGTCTAGCCAAAAGCCGCAGAAGTCCTGGGGCAAAAACACCCGGTCCGCCGCCCCGGGGACTTCATTCTGCCAGGCGTGGTCCGCCGGGGTCAGGGTGACCTTTACCGGCCCCACGGAGAACGGTTCCCCAATGTTGTGGCCCACCCCGGGAAGGCCCATGTCCCGGCACAGCCCCGCCACATAGCGGGGAGCGTGGTAGGCGACGCACACCGGGGCCAGGTCCCGGCAAGTGTCCCGGCTGAAGTGGTCGTTGTCGCTGTGGGTCAGCAAAATGGCGTCCGCCTGGGGCACGTCCTCCACTTGCAGGGGGGACTCCACCAGCAAAGGCATGTCGAAGCCCTCCAGCACCGGGTCGATGAGAATGTTCGTCCCCTGGCAGTTGATGAGGGCTCCCGCCCCGCCCAGCCACCGGACGGTGGTGCCTTCCTGGGGGCCGAAAGCCTCTTTGCCAAAGGGAACGGGGGCAGGCGCTTTGGCCTGGATCTTCTTCATGATACCGCCTCCTCACTGTTTGTATTCAGTATACCCGCAAATGGGCCGGGTGTCCAATACTTGCTTTTTATGCTGGCAAATGCGGAAAACGTATGGCAGCGCGGTCTACTAACCATTACAAAAACGCATAGAAAAGGATAAAAGATAAATATTAGACATTCTCCGACCCAGCCGCTATACTGAAACAAGAAAAGCAAAGGAGGTTTCCCTGATGAAAAAGCTCTTGACCCCGCTGATGGCCTTTGCCTTGGCGATTGTTTTCACGGCCTGCCAGACGGCGCCCAGCTCCAGCGTCCTCTCCAGCCCGGCGCCGTCTGAAAGTTCCCAGCTTTCCTCTGCTGTGGAGGAAGGCGCGGCCGCCTCCTCCCAACTGGCAGAGCCCAGTGAGGCCCCGGCGGAGAGCTCCGCCGTGGAGGGCTCCTCGGAAACAGGAGAAAACAGCGGCGTGCTCATCGCCTACTTCTCCTGGACGGAAAACGCCGTGCTGGAGGAGGGCGTGGACGCTATGACCTCCCCCAGTGTCAGCGACCCGGGGAATGTCCAGCAGCTGGCGGGGTGGATTCAGGAGGAGACCGGCGGCGAGTTGTTTGAAATCGCTCCGGCCACTCCCTACACCGAGGATTACAACACCTTACTGGACGTGGCCCAGCAGGAGCAGGCGGACAACGCCCGTCCGGAGCTGGCCAGCCAGGTGGAGAACTGGGACAGTTACTCCACCGTGTTTGTGGGCTACCCCGACTGGTGGAGCGACGCCCCCATGCTCATCTACTCCTTTCTGGAGTTCTACGACTGGGAGGGCAAGACCCTCATCCCCTTCTGCACCAGCGGGGGCAGCGGCTTTGGCCGGAGCCTGGACAACCTCCCCGCCAGCGCCCCCGGCGCCACGATTCTGGAGGGTTTCCATGTGAACGGCAGCAGCGTGGACGGAGCCGCTGAGAATGTGGCAGCTTGGCTGGATGGCCTGGGATTGTAAGGAGAGTGGAATGAAAAGAACTGTCAAGATTGCTGTGGACATCCTGATGACGCTGGGCCTGCTGTTTCTCATGGGGTATCAGTTCTGGGGGGACGTGGCCCACGAGTGGGCAGGAGCAGGGATGTTCGCGCTGTTCATTCTGCATCATATTCTCAACGGCGGATGGTACAAGAGCCTGTTCCGGGGAAAGTACACGCCCTTTCGGGTGTTCCAAATTGTTGTGGATGTGCTGGTGCTCCTGGATATGCTGGGGCTGATGGTCAACGGAGCGATTCTCTCCAACTATGTGTTTGACTTCCTCCCCATCCAGGGCGGCATGAGTTTTGCCCGAACGCTCCACATGCTGGCCTCCTTCTGGGGGTTCCTGCTCATGGCGCTGCATTTGGGACTGCACTGGAACGTGTTTTTGGGGATGGCCCGAAAAGCGGAGGAAGGCCGGCTGCGATGGTGACGGAACACTCCGTCTTGGCGCCCCGCTGCTGGATTTCTTTGGCGATGGCCGCAAGGGTCAGCAGGTAGTAGTTCT
>CAJFEW010000028.1 GCA_904374805.1 uncultured Neglectibacter sp. | reverse complement strand
ACCGGATTTCGAATCCGGACCCTTCAACCACTTGGGTACATCTCCATATAAAATTCCTGTGAAAGGAACTTTTTGCGAGTAATTTTTGTTTTCTGAAAAATCCTTAGAACAACCGTTAGAACCAGGGCCGCCTTAGAACCGCCCCAAACCCGAAAACCCGCAGTCTAGAGCCATTCTTGAAAGCTCGGCTTCCCAAAATCCAGGAAAATTTCGAGTGCGGCTCCTGCAACCGCTTGGGTATGTTTTCTCCGATTCTTTCTCGTCAGAGGAGAGGTTCGCCTTTTGTTTATCTTAGAAAAATCTGGCATGCCATAGGCTGAACATGAGGCGCGGAGCGAGTTCCATGGGGGAAGTAACTCTCCAAACGACCGTGATTTTCCGCGGTTTTGCCCCAGTGCCGCGTTGCAAAACCAGGACCTGTATCGATGGCAGGCTGGGAAAAGGCGAAAACTACGCGCTCTTTATTTTATTCTGGAATGTTGGAAAAGTCAAGGTTTTTTCGGGAACAGTTGACACACCCTGTGCTTTAAGGGTAAAATAGGGGAGAAATCCCATTACCCACGAAGGGTGCCGCTTTCTGTCCAGAGGAGAAGGCTGCGCCTTCTGAAAGGAAAGAGGGTCTTTTTTATGGAAAGAAAAACAGGCGCTATGAGGCGCGTTATGGCTTTGTGTCTGAGCCTGCTGCTGGTGTTGGTTTCTGCAGCCGGCTGCTCCCAGGTGGACGACCTTGTGTCCGGCGTAACGGCCACAGGAGAGTTTCCTGTGGATGTAAACGGTGTCACCATCTCCGCCCGGCCCACCCATGCGGTGGTGCTGTCCCCCAGTTTGGCAGATGTACTTTTGGCTTTGGGGTACGAGACACAGCTGGCAGGCGCCAGCGATCAGTGCACCCAGTCCGGCCTGGAAGAACTTCCCAAAGTCTCCGTGGAGGATGCGCAGGGCATCATCGACCTGCAGCCCGATTTGGTGCTTTTAGATGGGGACAGCAGCCTCAGCCGTGCCGCCCTGGAGGAGGCTGGGATCCCCGTGCTCTCGGTGGAGCCTGCCACGGACCGCTCGGATTTTGAGCGGCTCTACTCCCAGGTGTCCTCCGCCTTTGCAGGGGACGGCGCCGGTTACGACGCGGGTATTGCAGCAGCCCAGGATATTTTTATCACGTTGGACAACATCAACCGGATCGTTCCTCAGGACAGAATCACCACCGCCTGCTATTTGTACGACCTGGAGTCCAGCGCCGTAACCGGGGACATGTTTGGAAGCACCATTCTGTCCTATGCCGGGGTGACCAACGTGTTTGACAGCCTCAGCGGCGGCGTGTATGACTTTGAAACCTTGGAGATCGCCAATCCCAACCTGATCTTCTGTGCGCCTGGTTTAAAGGAGCAGATTGAGAGTGACAGCCGCTTTGCGGACTTCCAAGCGGTGCAGCAGGACAAAGTGGTGGAGATGGATCCCAGCCTGATGTCCTGGCAGGGACGTACGGTGGTGGAAGCTGCCTATGAGATCAGTGCGGCTGCGTATCCCGAGCTTTTGGAGGAGTCCTCTCCCGAAGTGGACCCTGCAAGTGAGATTGACTCCCAGGTGAGTTCTGCTCTGGAAGAGGAGGAGCAGCTGGCCCAGTATGGCACCTTGGAAGAAGGGAATACAGGCGACCAAGTGCTGGCTATGCAGGAGCGCCTGGCAGAACTGGGCTACCTGACGGCGGAGTACGACGGCCATTACGGCGCCACCACCGCAGATTGTGTCAGCCGTTTCCAAAGTGCTAACGGACTGGAAGCCACCGGCATAGCAGACCCCGCCACGCAGCTCGCCCTGTTCAAAGAGGGGGCTTTGCGGGAGGACGGGACGCCTCTGCCGGAAGAAACGGGGGAAAGTTCTTCCAGCACAGCCGGCGAGAGCTCTTCCTCCAGTTCCGGAGAGGACGCCGGCGCTTCGGAGAGTTCCAGCCAGCCGGAGTCTTCCTCCAGCTCTTCTTCGGAGGGCTCTTCGTCGTCCAGCGGGTCGGAAAGCTCTGCTTCTGCCTGAGCGGTTTTCTAGAGGAGCTGGGAAAGCGCAGAGGTTCCAGGCCGCCTGGAGTGTCCTCAAAGAAACATAAAAACTGTGTCCGTTCCAAGAAAAGGGTTCTCTCCTCTCTTGGGAGAGCGCGCTGCGGAGCTGTTTCCGCAGCGCGCTTTTTTGCTGCCGGAGATTTTGGAGGGATCCTCCCGGAAAAGCCAGGGAGGGGGGAACGGGTCCGCACCGGTTGGTGCCCAGGCGAAAGGAGGGAGAAAATGGGGAAAACCACCTTTACACTGAAAAACTCCCCATGCTATAATAGAGGGCAATCCTGCCAGGCAGGACAAACCAGGCCCGGACGCCGGGCAGAGGGGAAGAGAGAAGTATGGCAGTTTTTACCAAGGACAAGTCCTTTTACCGAACGTTGATCGCTTTGGCGATTCCCATTTCCCTGCAAAACCTTGTGACCTTTGCAGTGAATTTTGCGGACAACTTGATGATTGGCTCTCTGGGGGACAACGCCATTTCCGGCGTCTACGTGGGCGGCCAGCTCCAGTCGGTGCTGCAGATGTTTGTGGGCGGCATTGAGGGCGCCATTTTGATATTGGCGGCCCAGTACTGGGGGAAAAAGGACACCGCCAGCATTCGCAAAGTGGTGTCCATTGGGGTGAAGTTTGCCCTGGCAGTGGGCATTTTGATGAGCTTGCTGGCGGTGAGCTTCCCGGAAGAGGTGATTTGGATCTTCACAAAGGAGGCGGGCGTCATTGAAGAGGGCGCGGCCTACGTGCAGATTGTGGGCTTTACCTATCTGTTCTTTTCCGTCTCCCAGGTGATGATCGCCTCTATGCGCAGTGTGGAGACGGCGCGCATCGGATTGTATATCTCCTGCATGGCCTTGGTGGTCAATGTGTGTTTGAACTACGTGTTTATTTTCGGGCACTTCGGGTTTCCTGCCATGGGGGTCCGGGGGGCGGCCCTTGCCACCTTGATCTCCCGGATTATGGAGATGTGTGTGGGCATTTTCTACGTATTTGTGGTGGATAAAAAACTGCGGTTCGGCGTAAAGGACCTGCTCCACACCGACCGCCAGCTGCTGCGGGACTTTGTTCGCAACGGCCTGCCGGTGATTGGAGGCCAGGTGGTGTGGTCGATCAACACCTTGGCCAACACCAAGATTCTGGGCTACTACAGCGCGGGAGTCATAGCCGCCGCCAGCATCACGGGCATGCTGCACAACCTGATCTACGTGTGGATGAACGGCCTTTCCTCGGCGGTGGGGATCATCACCGGCAAAACCGTGGGAGCGGGCTTGTATGACAAGATGAAGGAGTACTCCAAAACCGTGCAGATGATCTTCCTCTTTGTGGGACTCCTCTCCGGGGCGGCTGTGTTTTTGACCCGGGACGGCTTTATTTCCCTGTACAACGCCAGCCCCGAGGCCCAGGAGTATTCCCGCCAGTTTATCAATGTGATCTCCATCACCATCATCGGTACCTGCTACCAAGCGGCCTGCCTGTTCGGCTTGGTGAAGTCAGGCGGAGACATCTCCTTTGTGTTTAAAAACGACACCATCTTTGTGTTCCTGGTGGTGATTCCCTCGGCGCTGATCGCCATGTGGCTGGGGGCCCCGCCTTGGGTGGTGTTTGCCTGCTTAAAGTGCGACCAAATTTTAAAGTGTTTTGTGGCAGTGGTAAAAATCAACCGGTATAACTGGATGAAGAATCTGACCCGGGACACTTCCGGAGAAGGGGAGAAAGGACTGACAGATGGTACGTAACCGTTTACAAGTGCGAGGGGCCGCTTTGCTGATGCTCACCGCTTTGATCTGGGGCACCGCCTTTGTGGCCCAAAGCGTGGGCATGGACTACTTGGGGCCTTGCGCCTTTACTGCCACCCGGAACTTCATTGGCTGCGTGGCCTTGCTGCCGGTGATTGCCTTTGCCTCCCGGCTCCGCGGCTCTCAGCCGGAGCGGGGACAAGAGGCCGCCGCACCGGGCAGGAAAGCTCTGTTTGGGTGGGGAGCGGCCTGCGGGCTGCTGCTGGGAACCGCCACCCTGCTGCAGCAGGCGGGCATGCAGACCGCCTCCCCGGGGAAGGCCGGGTTTTTAACGGCGCTGTACATTGTCATTGTGCCGGTGCTGGGCGTCTTCTTGGGGCGGCGGCCCGGTTTGCTGGTGTGGGCCGGCGTGGTGCTGGCTTTGCTGGGCGCCTATTTGCTCAGCGTGAAGGGCGGGGCAGGCATTGCCCAGGGGGACTTGTTGGTGATCGCCAGCGCGGTGGTGTTTTCCCTCCACATCTTGGTGATCGACTTTGCTCCCGCCTCCCTGGACGGCGTGAAGCTCTCCTGCGTGCAATTTTTGGTGGCGGGGATTTTTTCCTTGGTGCTGGCGCTGCTCTTTGAACCCTTTTCCTTTTCGGACATCCTTTCTGCCTGGGTGCCCCTGCTTTACACCGGCGTGGTGTCCAGCGGGGTGGGGTATACCCTGCAGATCTTGGGCCAGCGCACGGTTAACCCTACGGTGGCTTCCCTGATTTTAAGCTTGGAGTCGGTTTTCGCTGCTTTGGCGGGGTGGGTGCTGCTGCGTCAGCCTCTCTCCCCTCGGGAATTGGTGGGCTGCGTGCTGGTGTTTGGCGCGGTGGTTTTGGCGCAGCTCCCGCAGAAAAAACGGAAGTGAAATCTTTTTCGTGCAACCCCATGGACTTTTTGCTCTCTATGGGGTAAGATGAAAGAAGAAACTGGGGAAAGGTTGTGGATGTACATGCGGATTTTAGAAACCAAAAATTACGAAGAAATGAGCGCGCTGGCGGCGGACATCATCGGGGCGCAGGTGCTTTTGAAACCTCGTTGTGTGTTGGGGCTTGCCACGGGGTCTTCCCCCATTGGCACCTACCAAAAGCTGATTGAGGCGTGCCGCCAGGGCCGCCTGGATTTTTCCCAGGTGCGGACGGTGAACTTGGATGAGTACTGCGGCCTGACCGGGGACAACCCCCAAAGCTACCGGTACTTTATGGATCATCAGCTGTTTTCGCAGGTGAATATTCCCCGGGAGAACACCTTCCTGCCTGACGGCATGGCCCAGGATATGGAAGAGGAAAGCCGGCGGTACGAGGCTTTGGTGGCCAGTTTGGGAGGCGTGGACCTGCAGCTGCTGGGCATTGGGCACAATGGGCATATCGGCTTTAACGAGCCCACAGACAGTTTTCCTCCCACCGTGCATCAGGTGGAGCTGACAGAGAGCACGATTCAAGCCAATTCCCGGCTGTTCGACCGGATTGAAGACGTCCCCACCCAGGCCATCACCATGGGCGTGGGAACCATCCTGAAGGCGGATAAGATTTTGCTGATTGCCGGCGCGGATAAGAAATCCATTGTGGAGGAAGCGCTTTACGGCAAGGTGACCCCTCAAGTGCCCGCCTCCGTGCTGCAGCTGCACCGGGATGTGACCGTAATCACCTGCCGGGAGGGTTGAGAGTGCCCCTCCGCCGGCGGCTCAATCCGGCCTGTGCCGGGGAAGGGAGATCTGTATGAGCAAAACAAGGCGCTGTCTGCTGGATCTTTGGATAGCCGCCTGCTGCGTGGGCCTGGGGCTTTTTTTGCCCTGGGCTTTTCGTTGGGTGGAAAACGGGGAAGCGGTGCTCCTGCTGTTGCAGCTGCCCGTGCTGTTGTGCGGCATGCTCTGCGGGCCGGGGTACGGCCTTTCCTGCGGCATGCTCCTTGCTTTGCTGCCCCGGCTGCTGCCAGGGGTCCAGGTGGCGGCACTCTCTACCGCTCAGCTGTGGGAGCTTGCCCTCTACGGCTTTTTGGCAGGGTTTCTCACCTGTCTGCTGGCAAACACTCCCGGCGTGGTCAATGTGGGCGTCTCCCTGGTAGGCTCCATGCTGTTGGGAAGAGTGTTTTACGGCCTTCTCAACGCCTTTGTCTTTGTGCCGGGGTACACCTGGAGCCTGTGGCTGCAGGAATCTTTTGTGGTATGCCTGCCGGGAATCGTGCTGCAGCTGGCGGTGATCCCCTTGGTGACGCTCGCCCTGCGCCGGTGCGGCGTGGCGGAGAGGCCGTAGAAGGAAAACAGGAGACACAAGTTTTTGACGGATGCCTGCTTTGTTTCCTGTAGATAGATATCCCCATCCCGCGAGGTTTCTCCATAGAAAAGGACACCCAAGCGTTGCGCTTAGGTGTCCTTTTTCTTTTTTTAACTCTGAATCGGCTGTGCCGGAAGGTCAGTCTCGCAAAATGACGCCGTTGCCGTCGTACATGCGCGAAGGGGAGGCGCAGAGGAGAAGCACGCCTTCTACAAATCCCCAGATCGCAATGGCTATGGTGGCCATGCCGCAGGTAAATACCCCGCCCACCAGGGCGACGATGAGCTGCACCACACCCCGGGAGGTAAAGCCCAGGTAGAAATTGTGTACGCCCAGGCAGCCCAAAAGAATGCCCAACAGGCCGGCGGCCAAGCGGCTTTTCTGGTTGTAACCCACAGGAGGTACGTTATACTGAGGCGGGTAATAGGGCTGTTGGGTGGGCTGTCCGTATTGGGGCGGCTGGTAGTTTGGGCCGCTGTACTGGGTTTGGTTGTATTGAGGCACCCCATATTGCGGTGCGCCATAGGGCGGGATCGTTTCGTAAGAGGGTTGCTGGGGGTTCGGTTCCGCCTGGGAGGGATCCGGCGCTCTGGGAGGTTCCGGAGAGCGGAAGGGGTCCCCTTGGAAGGGATCCTGGTTTTCGTCAGGATCCAGGGTCAGATGAGGGGTTCCCGTCCCATAGGGAGAACTGGCCCCTGCAGAGGGGGCGCCGGGGGCTTCCTGGTAGACAGGAGCTTCCGGCTGCGGGGGCGCCGGTTCCGCCTGGGGCCTCTCCTCTTGGGGAGAGGGCGTGTGCGCAGGCTGCGGAGCCGGGTCCTGGAAATCCTGGGATTGCTTGTTTTCGTAATCTGTCATAGTAGTCTCCTTTTCCAGAATGTCAATCCTTCAAGAATACGCCGTTTGCGTCGGTGTTGATGCGGCCGTCCAACAGTTTTACGCCGTCTACAATGCCCCAGATGAACATGATAATGGCGCCGATGCCGCAGGTGAACAAGGTCAGCAGCAGCTGCAAAAGGCCCCGGGAGGTGTTTCCCAAGTAGAAGCTGTGAATGCCGTAGGTGCCCAGAAGAATGGCCAGAATGCCGGCGGCCACACGGCTCTTTTGCACATAGCCGGGAGGGGGATCCATGCCGGCCTGGGGCTGATATTGCGGAGGATTGTACATGGGCTGCTGCCCGGAATTTTGGTCGTAGTTGTAATAGTCAGGCATAGAGTACCATTCCTTTCCCAAGCCTTTCCCACAGAAAGTAAGGACGTGGAGGCCTGCTCTGTTCCAAGTGGGTTTCTCTCTTTGAGTCTATCTTACACTAGCGCCTTTTGAAATGCAAGACAGGCGGGGGGAATGTAAGATAAAATTAAAGACTGAAAGATTTTTGAGAGAAATTCTCCTTTTGCAGGGGATTGCGGGGACAGGGAACGCCCGCTTTTACGGAGGTTGGACGTAGGGAAAAGACGCGGCCTAAAGGCCCTGAGCAAGGCCCGCGCCGGCTGCCAAAAAATATTTTTAAAAAATTTTTTGAAAAGTTGTCCTCAACAGGACAACTTTTTCCGTTTTTTGCGGGTAGGATGGAAGGGGTTTTTGAAAAGACCTTTTCCAGAAAGGAGGAAACGATGCTGGGATTCCGAAAAAAGGCCCCCTCCCAGGTGGCCGTAAGTGTGCAGACCCGGCCGGAGGAGGCGTTTCATCTGGCCCGGGGGGCTCCCCCAGGCCCGGGAGAGCGCAGCCTGTATCGGGCGCTGCGGGAAAACGTGCCCCTCATTGACGCTTCGATCTCCAAGCTGCGGCGGCTGTTGGGGGCGTTTCAAGTGGAATGTCCCCAGGAGGAGGCCCAAGAACGCCTGCGGGAGTTCTTGGAAACGGTGCAAGTGGGACCTGCGGAGCAGGGGATCGACGCGTTTTTGGGGGTGTATTTTGAACAGCTGCTGACCTACGGCAACGCCGTGGGAGAAATGGTCCTCTCCGGGGGACAGGTGGCGGCGCTGTACAACGCCTCCTTGGACTGGGTGGAGCTGGAGCAGAAGGGCCCCTTGGAGGTGCAGGTCTCCGTGTGGGGAAAGGAGGGAAAGCGGCTGTGCCCCTACCCCCAGCTCTTGCTGCTCTCCGCCCTGCACCCGGAAGCGGGTTCCCTGCGGGGCACTTCTCTGCTGCGGGGGCTGCCCTTTGTCAGTGAGATCCTTTTAAAGATCTACAAGACCTTGGGCGTCAACTGGGACCGGCTGGGCAACGTGCGCTTTGCCGTCACCTGCAAACCGGACCCCTCTGGGCTGTACGCCGGGGAGCGGGCGCGCCAGTTGGCGGGAGAGTGGCAGCGGGCCATGCGTTCCGGAGAGGTCAGCGATTTTGTGGCAGTGGGGGATGTGTCCATCCAAGCCATTGGGGCGGACAACCAGATTTTGGACAGTGAGGTCCCCGTGCGGCAGATGTTGGAACAGATTGTGGCCAAGCTGGGAGTGCCGCCCTTTTTGCTGGGGCTGTCCTGGTCTTCTACGGAGAGAATGTCCAGCCAGCAGGCGGACATGCTCACCAGCGAACTGGACGCCTACCGGCGGGTGCTCACCCCGGTGCTCCGGAAGATCTGCCGCACCTGGCTGGCCCTGGAAGGGTATGAACCCCAGTGCCGCATTGTGTGGGAGGAGATCACCATGCAGGACGAGGTGGACCATGCCAACGCCCGCTATTTGACCGCCCGGGCCAGGCAGCTGGAACAGGGAGAGGAGGATCTATGAAAGAAGGGTTGGTGCAAAAATCGGCGGCGCCGCCAGAGATGGAGAAGATCAACCGGTACACCCGCCGGCCCTACAGCCCGGAGGAGGTGTACACCTTTTCCCTGGTGCTGTGCGACAACGAGGTGGACCGGGACTTTGAGCGCTTTTCCCGAGAGGCTCTGGAGGGCCTGCGGGAGCTGTTTCGGGGAAAGACCTTGCTGTTTGACCACCAGCGCACGGCGGCAGGGCAGACCGGCCGCATTTACGACACCGGTTTGGAGGAGGACCCTGGGCGGATCACCCAGGCGGGGGAACCGTACACCCGGCTGACGGCGCGGGCCTATCTGCCCCGCACGGAGAAAACCCGGGAGACCGTGGAGCTGATTGAAAGCGGCATCTTAAAAGAGGTCAGTGTGGGATGCTCCATGAAGCGGTCGGTGTGTTCCCTGTGCGGCAAAGAGCGCTGCGAGCACGTGAAGGGCCGGACTTACGGCGGGAAGGTCTGCCACCGGGTGCTGTGCGATCCGGCGGACGCCTACGAGTGTTCCTTTGTGGCGGTGCCGGCCCAGCGGGCGGCAGGAGTTGTAAAGTACTACGAAGGAGGAAGGGCAATGGACTATGAAAAGTGTTTGGAAGCTGCGGGGGCCGAAGGCCTGCGGCTGACCGGGGAGCAAACCCGGGAGCTGGCCGGACAGATCAAGGCCTGGAAAGAGGAGGCCCGCTGGGGAAGGTCCTACCGGGAAAAGCTGCGGGGGCAGGTGCTCAAGTGCAGCGCCTTGCTGCAGCCGGACTTGCCTCGGGCGGTGATGGAGTCGGCCCTGCAGGGGCTCACCGTGGAGGAGCTGTCCACTATGGCGGAAACCTACGAAAAGATGGCCGGGCGGAAGTTTCCCCTGCGGCCACAGCTGGCGGGGGAGCCCGCGCCTGGAGAAGCCGGAGAAAACGGAGCCTTTCAAATTTAAGGGCGGAGCGAGAAAGGAGAAGAGTGTATGAAGGTATCGTATGAAGGTGTAGCGGAACAGGTGGCCACTTTCCAAGTGGATACCACCGACACAACCATGCTGACCCCCGGGGCGGCTGTGGCCCTTTCGGGAAACGGGACCGTAAAGGCCTGCCCTGCCAGTGCAACCCCTGCCGGGGTGGTGCGCAGCGTGGAAAACGGGATGGCGGCCGTGCAGGTGGCGGGGTACATGCGTTTTCCTTGCGCGGAGGCCATGACAGTGGGGTATGCCCAGCTGGCCTTGGACTCCAGTAAAAAGCTGGCGGCCGGCAGCACAGGCCGAGGCGGCTTGGTGACCGATGTGGACGGGGATACAGACACCTGCGGCGTGATTTTCTGCTGAGCGAAGGAGGAGCAATATGGCAAATTTTGAAGGGATCTCTCTGGAAAAGGGCATGTATGCCGTGCCCGGCAAAAGTTTTACCCAGGTGTTGGAGGAGCTGGACCATTCGGACCAGTACCGGGGCACCTCTCTGGAGGGGCTGGACGCCTACCAGCGGCAGCTCAAGCGCTTTGACATCAAGGTCAGCGGGCCCGGTTCCAGCACGGTGGAGAAGTTCTTTTCCGCCGCCGGGAGCGCGGCCCTGTTCCCGGAATATGTGGCCAGAGCTGTGGCCCAAGGTATGGAGAAAAACAACAAGGTGACGGATTTGGTGGCTACGGTCACCCGGATTGACGCCTTGGACTACCGGGGCTTGGATGCGGAAAGCGAGGACGAGGGAAGCGTCCCTGTGGTGGCGGAAGGGGCCAAGCTGCCCCAGACCGCCATCCGCACCAGCAGCGGCCTGGTCCGGCTTCGGAAGCGGGGCCGGGTGCTGAGCACCTCCTACGAGGCGCTGCGCTACCAGAAGCTGGATCTGCTCACAGTAACCCTGCGGCAGATCGGCGCCTACATGGCCGCCGCTTTGAATCAGGATGCGGTGAACACGCTGCTGGAGGGGGATGGCAGCAAGGCGGGCATCTCTTTTACTGCCAGCACCTCCCTGGCCTATGAGGACTTTCTAAAGCTTTGGGGAAGTTTGGCCCCCTTCGAGCTGAACACCCTTGCAGCAGGGACAGAGGGGATGCAGAAACTGCTGCAGATCACGGAGTTTAAAGACGCCCAGGCGGGGCTCAACTTCCAGGGGACCGGCAAGCTGTGCACGCCCTTGGGGGCGACTTTGGTGCACATCCCGGGCATGGAGAGCGGAAAGATTGTGGGCCTGGACAAAACCGCCGCTTTGGAAATGGTGCAGGCGGGAGACATTGTCACAGAGTATGACCGGCTGATTGACCGGCAGCTGGAACAGACAGCCATCAGCGTGACCGCCGGCTTTGCCCGGCTGTACACAGGGGCTGCCCACGGGGTGAGCTACACCGCCGCGTAAGGAAAGGAAAAACAGGAAGTTCTCGCGTTGGAGCGTGCGGGAACGGGTGTGTGGGTGGGTTTGCAAAAGCCCCTCTCCAGTGAGGGGGAAAGGAGAAAACTGTGAAACTGAACAGAACGGCAGTAGAGCAGGCGTTTGCCCAATACAGCGGGGAGACGGCAGACGGGGAAGGCACGCCCCGGCAGGTCCTCTGTGCGGCTCTCTGTGCCCAGTGCGCCCAACAGGTGGAAGCACTGGTGCGTCCGGAGCTGACCCAAGAGGAGGAGGCCCCATGGCAGGGAGCGCTGGAAGCTTTGGCCGGGGCAGAGGCTTTTTACCAGCTGCTGCTGACAGAGGAGGCCTCCGCGCCCCAAAGCCTCTCTGTGGGGGAGGTTGCCGTCTCTCGGGGGGCGGGCAGCGAACGGGCCGCTGCTTTGGCGGCGGAAAAGCGCAGGGCGGCTTCCCCTGCCCTGCGGGAGGAACACTTCTTTTTTGGCGCTGTGGGAGAGGGGTGACACTGTGAGGGTACGAAGTGATACTTGGTTTCGTCCGGTGGGCAAGGTCACATTGACCTGTCAGGACGGCACCCAGGTGCAGGGCGTGGGCGCCGTGTACCCCTGGCGCGAGGAAAAGGCCGACCTGTGGGGAAAGCGGCCCCACCTGCTGGGGACCTTGACGGCCCCCTTGTACCGGTTTGTGGGAAGCTTTCCGGAAGCTCCGGAGGCCAGAGGGGCCAAGCTCACCCAGGGGGAGAACTCCTACCGGGTGCTCCGTTGGGAGCCGTTGACTTTGGGGGGCAGGCGCCTGGGGGAGAGGGCCTTGCTGGAAAGGTGGGAAGAAACCCATGGATGACTTGTTGGAGCAGGTGTTGGCGTGTTTTCGGGAAGAGGTGCCCGAAGTGGAGTTCCGCCGGGGCAGCGCTTCCGGCTGGGGCACCCGGCTGCTGACGGTCCCCGTGGTCAGCGGGGAGGTGCTTTCCCAAAGGCAGGAGGGGGACAGCCGGGAGACGGTTTTACAATTTTCCCTGTTTTCGGTGGAGCGGGAGCAGGGGGAAGAGCTGCTCTCCACCTTGTGGAGCCTGCTGGCGGAGCACTTTCCAGGCTGCGCCCGTTTGGAACGGGCCGCAGGGGCGGTGGATTCTTGGACCGGACTGCCCCTGCTGGCGTTTCGCGCAGTGTTTGGCGGCCCGGAGGACGGGCAGGGAGTTCCCCTGCTGCTGGGGGGCAAGGCGTGCCGGGCGGCAGCCGTGAAGGCGCAAACTGTCCATACGGGAGAGCCGTTGGTGGCCGTAGGGGAGGAAACTCCCTTTGCCTGGCGGAACACGGGCGCGGCCTATCAGGTGGAGCTGCAGGGCATGTCCACCCAGGGGCTGGAACGGTTGGCGTCTTTCTCGGCGGAAATCGGGGATCGGGTGTACACCGGCTGCCGGTGGCGCCAGCTGGAGCAGCCCTGGGGAAAGGCGGTTTTTACCGCGCAAAACTGTGAGGAACAGGGGGAATGAGCTTGGCAGAGAAGACGGACCGGGAGCTGGCGGAAGAGGTTTCCCGCCAGGTGGAACGGGACAGCCGGCGGTACCCGGCACCCCTTTGAGAGAGAAAGGAGAGAGGCAGATGCGGCTGATGGGCATGCGGTTCCGGGACTTCACCTGGAAGGATAACCCGGTGGATTTGCAGGTGAAAGCGGCGCGCCGTGTGGCGGAGACAAAAATTCCCTACGGGCAGACCCAGGTGGAGGAGGTGGGGCAGGAGCGGCGCAAGGTCTCCGGAAAGGGCTACTTTGCCGGAGAGGATTGCATGGAGCGATGGAACGATCTGCAGCAGGTGTTCTCCCAAGGGGGGCCGGGGCTGCTGCAGCTGCCGGGGCTCTCCCCCTTTTGGGCGGTGATGGACGCCTTGGAACTGGAGGGCGTTTCCGGCAAGGATCTGGTGCGCTATGGCTTTTCCTTTACGGAGTGGGCAGCCCAGGAAACCTATGCCGGAACCGGCGTCCACTGGGCCCAGGAAGGGGAGAGCCTGTGGGACTATGGGGCGCGCTGGAACAGGCCGGTGGAGGAACTGGTGGCCTGCAACCCCCACATTTCCGACATTGACTGGCTGCAGCAGGGAGAGAAGGTGGTGGTTCCATGACCTTTTGGGGGGAACGGGAGGACGGCACCAAGCTGCTTTTAGGAGATCCCCAGGAAGTGCAGCTGCTGTACGATGCAGACGCGCCTGCCAGCCAGCTGCTGGCTGTGTTTCCGGGGGAGGATCTCTGGGGGCCTCTTGTGCGCGTGTGGGTGTATGGAGAGAAAGAGGTGCTGTTTGGCGGCGTGGTGGATGAGCAGACGTCCTTTTGGGAGGAGGAGGGCAAACGGGTGGAACTGGTTTGCCGCAGCTGGGAAGGCGTCCTGTTGGACAACGAGGCGCAGCCCGGCACCTGGCGCGGTCCCTCTTTGGAAAGTCTGTGGCGCCTGTATATACAGCCCTTGGGGTTCCACACCCTGGTGGGTGACCGGGAGCCAAAACCGGGAGAGTGGTGCGTGGAAAAAGGTGTGAGCTGCTGGCAGGTGCTGGCGGATTTTTGCAGGGAGTATTTGGGCACCACCCCGTATATAGACGGCGAGGGCGTCGTCCACTGTGAGGGCATCCAGCCCACCGTCCGGCAGGGGGGCGCTGTCCTTTCCGCCCAGCTGCGCCGCAGCCCCTGCAAAAGGCTCAGCGCTGTGTGGCAGCAGAGCTGCCGGGGCACCTACGACACCCCCTTTTACAATCGCCAGGCCAAGGGGGTGGTGCGGCAGAGATATGTGAGCCGGGAAAGCGGCCGAGATCCCCGAGCGCTTCTGCAGGAGGGGGAGGAGGAGTATCTTCTGCTCACCGTGGAGTTGGCGGGAGAACATTGGCCTGTTGCCGGCCAGAGGATGGCCGTGGAGATTCCCGGGCTGGGACAGCTTCCGCCCTGTCCGGTGGTGTCCGCCCGGTATTTGCGGCGTCCGGACGGGGAGCGAACACGCTTGGTGTTACAGGGAGGAGAGCAACTATGTGGCTGACAAAACAGACGCAAACGGTCCGGCAGGCAGCTCTGGAGCGAGGGGAGGTCTCCGGCGCCGGCGCCCAGACCAGGGTGCAGGGAAACCGGGACTACCACAATCCGGAAATGCTGTTTCCCTATGGCTTTTCCAGCGCTGCCGCAGAGGGAAAGCGGGCCATCCTTTTGGATGGGGTTTGCGCCGGCATCGCCGCCAGCCCCGATGGGGAGCTGCAGCCGGGAGAGGTCCGCCTGTACTCCGGAGGCGGGGCGGAGATCCTCCTGAAAAATACGGGCGAGGTATGCATCAACGGACAGAGTTTTGCGCCGCCTGCGCGCTGAAAGGAGACAAGAGATGCAGTGGAAATGGAACGGCTCCCAAGAGGCTTTGGGTGCCAACGGCCTTCCGCAGCCGGTGACGGGCCTGGAGGAGGTTTTGCAAAACGCCGCCATGGCAATCTCCCTGCGCCGGGGCGGCTTTTTGTACCAGGCTGGTCTGGGCAGCGGTTTACAGCAGCTGGATCCCCAGGAGGAACACAGCGAAGAAAGGGCCCGGGCCCTGGCGGAAGAGGCGCTGCTGCCTCTTCCTGGGGTGCAGGTGAAGCAGGCCCAGTATGAACCTTTAGAAAACCTGTGGCACATCCAGGTGGAGACCCCGCTGGGTGCAGGGGAAATCACCGTGCCCGGAAAGGAGAGCGAGTATGGAAACCTATGACGCAATTTTGGAGAGGATGGTGGAAACCTACGAGGAGGAGAGCGGCGCCCGCGTGGAGGATGTGTCCGAAATCGGCCTGCGGCTGCGGGTGCTGGCGGGAGAGCTGTTTCGGCTGGAGACATCCCTGGATTGGCTGGAGCGCCAGGCCTTCCCCCAGACAGCCACAGGCAAGCAGCTGGACCTGCACGGGGCCCTGCAGGGTGTTTTCCGAAAACCTGCGGAGCAGGCGAAAGGGACGGTGACCTTTTCCCGCTATCTTCCTTTGACCTTTGACTTGGTAGTTCCCCAGGGCACGGTGTGCGCCACCTCTGGGGAGCCGGTGATCCAGTACGAAACCACCCAGGATGGGATCTTGGAAGCGGGGGAACTGACGGTGGATGTCCCCGTAAAGGCCTTGGAGGCCGGTGCGGCTGGAAACACCGCGGCCGGCTATGTGACCACGTTGGTCAGCGCGCCGACGGGTATTCACTACGTGTCCAACCAAGGGGCCATCACCGGCGGACGGGAGGAGGAAGAGGACGAGGCCTACCGGCAGCGGATTTTAGACAGCTTGGGGCACAGCCCCAGCGGGGCAAACGGGGACTATTACCGGAAGATCGCTCTGGAGCAGGAGGGGATTACGGCGGTGCAGGTGGTGCCCCGCAGCAGCGGGGCGGGGACGGTGACCCTCTACGTGTGGGGAGAGGGCGCCGCCCCCTCGGCTTCGGTGCTGCAGGAGTTGCGGGAAAAGCTGGAAAGCGCCCGGGAAATCGGTGTGAATGTGACGGTGCAGGCCGCTACGGAGGTGCCGATGACCGTGCATATCCAGATTGAGCCGGAGCCTTCTGTGGATTTCGCCTGGGCCAAAGAGCAGGTGGCGCAGGCGATCACCGCCTACGGGGAGACCCGGCAGATCGGAGACCCCTTCTACTTGACGGATGTGACCAAAGCTGCTTTAAACGCCGCGCCCTTGGCCAAGGTGGCCTATCCCTCCTCCATGATGGATGTGGACCCCATGGTGGGCTATCGGATCACCGTGGGAACCGTACAGGTGGAGGAGATTGTATGAAGACGCAACTCCATATGAAGCAGGTGCTGGAAGCCACAGGGCTTTACGCTCTGCCCGGGGACTCTCCCACCGATTGGGAGCTGGATGCCTTTGGGGCCGGGTTTGCCCAGTTGGAGGAGCGCCGGGAGAGGCTGCTGCAGGACTTGTTTCCCCAAACGGCCGGGGAGGAGCGGCTCTCCCAATGGGAGGCTCTCTTTCGGTCCCAGCCTGCCCAGGCCTCTCTGGAAGACCGGCGGGCGATGATCCAGGCTCGTTGGGCCGCAAGAGAGGAGGATTTTACCCCCCAAGGGGTGCAGGCGCTGTTGGTGGGCGCCGGCGTCCAGGGCTTGGTGCTGGAAGAGGAAGGCAGCCTAACGGTGGTGCTGGGCAAGCTGCTGGGCGTCAGCAAGGAAGAAGCCGCCCGGGAGCTAGACCAGCTGTTGCCGGCGCACCTGGCGTGGACCTGGGAGGAATCTGTCACCTGGGTGGCTTTGGATGCTTACACCCGGCCTTTTGGGACGTGGAAAGAGGAGGGCCTCACTTGGGCCCAGTGGGACGCGATCGACCGGTCAGCGTTGGAACAGGAGGAGTAAACCATGGCGGCAACCAATCACTCTGAAAGACTGGGGCTCTCTCTGTGGGAGCAGACCGATTGCCCGGAATGGGCGGATTTTTTGCAGGACAACCAAAAGCTGGAACAGCTGGCAGGAGGGCACATCGCCAATGACGCCCTACACGTAACGGCCCAGGAAAAGCAGTTTTTATCCCAGCGCACAGCGATTGTCACCTATACGGGCACGGGAAGCGGGGCGGCCACGGTCTCTCTGCCTTTCCTGCCTCGAAAGCTGCTGGTCTCCCCAGTGGGCAAGCCCGGCATGCTGCCCCAGGAGGACGGCGCTTGGAAGGTGCTCTCCGAAATCTGGCTGGCCGGGGAGGAGACAGCCTACGGCACCGGGGGGATCACAGTGGAAGAGGCCTCCTTGACGGCGCAATTTTCCCAGGGAGCTTTTTCGGGGGAGGCCGGGCTCTATCACGCTTTAAACGAGGCGGGCGTCACCTATGCGGTGGAGGTGGAGGCCTAGGAAGCAGGCCCCGTGCGCCTGCTGTTCCGGAGGCTGCGGGAGAAAAACGTTGACGGTCCCAGGTTTCTGTACTATGATAGGGCTGGTATGGACTCTGGAACAGAGGGAGGAACCCGCTTTGTATGAAAATGAAACGCGCCCCCAGCGGGCGCTGCTGGTCTCTTTGGACACGGGGGAATACGACGTGGAATCTTCCGTGGCGGAGCTGGAGGAGCTGACCCGTACGGCGGGGGCGGAGCCTGTGTGCATTCTGACCCAGAAGAGGCCTGCGCCGGACACAGCCACCTGCATTGGGTCCGGCATGGTGGAACAGGCGGCGGAGGTCTGCGCCCAGCAGGAGATCGATCTGCTGATTTTCGACCGGGAGCTGAGCCCCACCCAAATCCGCAATCTAGAGGGGGCGTGCCGTGTGCAGGTGATTGACCGCACCACGCTGATTCTGGATATCTTTGCCCAGCGGGCCCGCAGCAAGGAGGGCAAGCTGCAGGTGGAGCTGGCCCAGCTGCGGTATTTGCTGCCCCGCTTGGGAGGCCAGGGAACGGCGCTGTCCCGTTTGGGCGGCGGCATTGGCACCCGGGGTCCCGGCGAGACCAAACTGGAGACGGACCGGCGGCACATCCGCCGGCGAATTGGCAGCTTGAAGGAGCAGCTCAAAGAGGTGGAGGCGGCCCGAGAGGTCACCCAGCGCCGGCGCCGGAAGGACGGCACCGTTACCGTGGCCCTGGTGGGGTATACCAACGCGGGAAAGAGCACGTTGATGAACCAGCTGACCCAGGCGGGCGTTTTGGCCGAGGACAAGCTGTTTGCCACCTTGGACCCCACTGCCCGGGCATTAAAGCTTCCCTGCGGCAAGACGGTGATGCTGATTGATACGGTGGGCTTTTTGCGGCGGCTGCCCCACCATTTGGTGGAGGCCTTTAAATCCACCTTGGAACAGGCGGCCTCGGCGGATATTTTGCTGAACGTCTGTGACGCGTCCAGCGGGGAAGCCCGGGAGCATCTGGAGGTGACGGAGACCCTCCTGCGGGAACTGGGCGCTGTGGGCAAGCCGGTGATTCCCGTGCTGAACAAGTGGGACGCGGTGGAGGACCCAGAGCTGGCGCCCCGCCTGCCCGGCGCGGTGCACATCAGCGCTTTGCGCGGAGAGGGCATGGAGCAGCTGCTGGCGGCAATCGAGGAAAACCTCCCGGAAAAGACATTCCCGGTGGAATTGCTGCTGCCCTTTTCCAAAACAGGGCTGGCCGCCCGTCTCCGGGAGGAAGGCGCCGTGCTTTCGGAAGAGTATGTGCCCGAAGGGCTGCGCATCTCCGCCCAGGTGGACAACCGCCTGTACGGCCAGGTCAAAGAGTTTCAAGTGTGACGGCGTTCCGGAAAGCGTGCTGCAGGGCTCTCCCTGGGGCGCGCTTTTTTCCTGCCCTAAGCTGTGGAAACATGCCGTGGGTTTGGAACATGTGAAAAATGAAAGGTAAAATTTGTACTAATTTATTTTTTAACAAGTCCACTTCCCTCTTGCCAGAGCTGGGCAAAATAGATATAATAGTGATAAGCAAAGCGGAATCTCTGTGTACTTTAATCATGCAGGATCTGCTTGCTCCACATTTGAACAGAAGGGGGCTTCTACGATGCCGGAAAAGAAAGAACCATTGCTGCTTTTGGACAACAGCACCATGTATGTGATTGGCGCGGGGGATTATCACTCCACCAACTTGACGTTCGAAGAGGTCAAGGCCATCATTGACATGTACAGCACGGAGGACATTCTGCGCTGCTTCACCGACCGGGCTACGGAGGAGGTGCTGCATGATTTTGTGGGCATCGAGCCCCGGAATTTTACCTACAAACCCATTCGGAAGATGCGGGTGGGCCAAGATGCCATTGCGGTGAAGCTGTACATCACCCCTTCGGAAACACAGCCGGAGGTGGAGGCTTCCGATGGCGTGGTGGCCAAAAAGATCCGCAATGTGTACGTGTACTGTCAGTACATCACACGGACGGTATAGGCAGAGAAAGAGGAGGGGCGACCCTCCTCTTTTTGTATCCCGAAACCCACGGGCTGAACGGGCCGCTCCGGATGCGTCCGGTCCCAAAGGGTGTGCAGGGAAACGTTCTCGCTGCTGCAAAACTTCCGGATGTTTCGCCTGTGGGGAAGTCCGCAAGAAAAAATTAAGAATTTATTGAAGATTTTTTGAGGTTCCCCCTTTATACTAAAAAGAGTCGAATTACATGGTGCGCAGCGAAGGAGAGAGCGATGGACAAGCGGGAACAGAGAAAAAAGCGGGCGATCGCCCTGGGCGGCCTGGGGCTTTTCCTTTTGTTTACAGGTGTAGTGTTTTGGTTTGTGGGAAAGCCCATGCTTCAGTTTGTATCCCAGCCGGACCAGTTTCGAGACTGGGTGGACACCCACGGGATCTGGGGGCGGCTGGCCTTTTTGGGCATGGTGATGTTCCAGGTGTTTGTGGCCATCATTCCCGGCGAGCCGCTGGAAATTGGCGCCGGCTATGCCTTCGGCGCGGTGGAAGGCACCCTTCTGTGCATTTTGGGTACCACAATCAGCAGCGTGGTCATTTTCCTGGTGGTGAAAAGGTTTGGCATGCGGTTTGTCACCCTGTTTGTTTCCGAGGAGAAGATCCGCTCCTTTAAATTCCTGCAAAACGTCCGGCGTCTGAATGCGATCGCCTTTCTCCTGTTTTTTATCCCCGGCACGCCCAAGGACGTGCTCACCTATATTGTGGGGCTGACTCCCATGCGGCTGCCCACCTGGATCTTTATCACCACGGTGGCCCGCATCCCTTCGGTGATTACTTCCACGGTGGGCGGGGACGCCTTGGGCACGGAAAATTACCTGTTCGCTGTCCTTGTGTTTGCGGCAACCGCCGTAATCAGCGGGCTGGGTGTGCTGGTGTACCGGGCAATCACCCGCCACCATCAGCGCAAAGAGCAGGAGCGGGAGAGGGCCGGCAAAGAGCAGGCGGAAAAAAGCGCTGTATAAATACTGGATACTATGCATAGTATCCATGTGGATGACAGGCGGAGAGAGAGCGGAAGGCTTTCCCTCCGCTTTTTTGCTGGTTCCAGGCGACGTCTGCCTCGGGCGGCGGATACGAAACTCTCTCCAAAGGGCGCATTCTCCAAGGAAATGACAGGGTTCCAAGGGATTGCCTGGGAGAGTTGGTGGGTAAAAAACCTTTCCAAATAAAAGCCGAGCGAGGCCAAAAGAGAAGGTCTGTTTTCCCGCCAGCACGTGTGGCCGCCCTGGGGCACAGGGCTTCTTAGGGGGAACAAACCGTGCGGTCCCCGGCAATTTTGCTTGCAGTCTATGGGCGAAACAGCCCCTTTTGCAGGAGGCAAACGTAAAATTTGCAAATTCTATGAATAAATATGCAATATCCCCTTGATTTTTTCAGAAAGGGGTGTATAATAACAAGTACAGTGAAACTCCGAAGAGATACAGAACCATCACACATAAAGGAAGGGATCCATCATGGCGAACGAAATCAAAAAAGTGGTGCTGGCCTATTCCGGCGGCCTGGACACCTCCATCATCATCCCCTGGCTGAAGGAAAACTACAACAACTGCGAGGTCATCGCCGTTTCCGGCGACGTGGGCCAGGGCACCGAGCTGGACGGCTTGGAGGAGAAGGCCAAGAAGACCGGCGCCTCCAAGTTGTACGTGCTGGACCTGAAAGAAGAGTTCATCCAGGATTACGTCTACCCCACGGTGAAGGCTGGGGCTGTCTACGAGAACAAGTACCTGCTGGGCACTTCCTTTGCCCGTCCCATCATTGCCAAGGGCATTGTGGAGATCGCCAAGAAAGAGGGCGCCGACGCCATCTGCCACGGCTGCACCGGCAAGGGCAACGACCAGGTGCGTTTCGAGCTGGCCATCAAGGCCTACGCCCCCGACATGAAGATCATCGCCCCCTGGCGTATCTGGGATCTCAAGTCCCGCGAGGAGGAGATTGAGTACGCTGAGGCCCACAACATCCCCTTGAAGATCAGCCGGGAGACCAACTACTCCAAGGATAAGAACCTGTGGCACCTGTCCCACGAGGGCTTGGATCTGGAGGATCCTGCCAACGAGCCCCAGTACAACAAGCCTGGTTTCCTGGAGCTGGGCGTCTCCCCGGAGCAGGCTCCCGACGAGCCCACCTACGCTGGGCGGCAAAAACGGCATCGGCCTGGCGGACATCATTGAGAACCGCCTGGTGGGCATGAAGTCCCGTGGCGTGTACGAAACTCCCGGCGGCACCATTCTCTACCACGCTCACAACAAGCTGGAAGAGCTGTGCCTGGATAAGGAGACCTACCATTACAAGCAGCAGATTGCCCTGAAGTTTGCGGACCTGGTGTACAACGGCCAGTGGTTCACCCCCCTGCGCCAGGCTCTGTCCGCTTTTGTGGACTCCACCCAGGAGACTGTTACCGGCGACGTGAAGCTGAAGCTGTACAAGGGCAACATCATCGACGCAGGCGTCACCTCCCCCTATTCCCTGTACGACGAGGAGATCGCCACCTTCGATGAGGACGAGGTGTACAACCAGGCGGATTCTGCAGGGTTCATCAACCTGTTCGGCCTGCCCATCAAGGTCCAGGCGAAGAAGGGCCTGACCTACGACAAATAACACACGGACTTTTCCTGTGGAATATTAGAAAAAACCAGAAGGTGAGGGCGGACGGTCGTCTGCCCTTTCCTGCTTCCCAGGGAGGGAATCCTTTGGAATTGGTAGATATTTACGATGCGCAAGGCCATCCCACCGGCGTTGCGCGGGACCGAAGCGAACCGCTGCAAGAGGGGGAGTACCTGCTGGCGGTGGGGGTGTGGATTGTGGACGGGGAGGGCAACATCCTCCTCACCCAGCGCAGCCCAGAGAAGTGCTGGGCCCCCGGCAAGTGGGAGAACACAGCCGGTCACGCCCAGGCTGGAGAGGACTGCCCCACTGCCATCCTGCGGGAGATCCGGGAGGAGACCGGCCTGGTTGTTTCCAAAGAACAGCTGGTGCCTTTGGGAAGCGCCTGCACCGGGCACTATTTGGGGGAAAACTACGGCCTGCGCCTGCAGCAGCGGCCGGAGCACCTCACCTTGCAGCCGGGGGAGACCTGTGCTGCCAAGTGGGTGACTCCGGAGGAACTGGAGGCCATGGCCAGAGACGGGGAGCTTTCCCCTTCGGTGGTGGGCCACCTGCAAGGCGGGTATCTGGATGAGTTCCTCCGCTTTATCGGCCGGGAAGGCAGCACTTTGTTTAGGAAAGGATGAAGTTCCATGAAACTGTGGAAAGGCCGCTTCCAGAAGGAGGCAGACCCGAAAACCAACGATTTTAACTCCAGTATTTCCATTGACAGCCGGATGTACCGGGAGGACATAGAGGGCAGCATGGCCCACGCCACCATGCTGGGAGAGTGCGGCATCATCGACAGAGGGGAAAGCGAGAAAATCATCCAAGGACTCCAGGGCATTCTGGCTGATTTGGATGCCGGTGTTCTGGCCATCGACCCCGACGCCGAGGACATCCACACCTTTGTAGAGGGAGAGCTCACCGCCCGGATCGGCGATGCGGGCAAACGGCTCCACACCGCCCGCAGCCGCAACGATCAGGTGGCCCTGGATGTGCGTCTGACCCTCCGCAAGGATTGCGCCGGCATCCAGGCCCAGCTGAAAGACTTTGTGCAGGTGCTGTGCCATAAGGCGGAGCAGTATGCCGCCACGGTGATGCCCGGCTACACCCACATGCAGCGGGCCCAGCCCATCACCTTTGGCCACCATCTCATGGCCTACACCGAGATGCTGCTCCGGGACCTGTCCCGGCTGGAGGACGCCCTGAAGCGCATGGACGTCATGCCCCTGGGCAGCGGCGCTCTGGCGGGCACCACCTACCCCCTGGACCGGACCATCACCGCAAAATTGCTGGGTTTTTCCCAGATTAGCCAGAACAGCCTAGATGGGGTCTCTGACCGGGATTTCTGCGCGGAGATCGCCTTTGCCGCCTCCCTGATCATGGTGCACCTGTCCCGGTTCTGCGAGGAACTGGTGCTGTGGTGTTCCTGGGAATTTCAGTTCATCGAGCTGGACGACGCCTTCTCCACCGGCTCCAGCATCATGCCCCAGAAGAAAAACCCGGACATTGCGGAGCTCATCCGGGGCAAGAGCGGCCGGGTGTTCGGGGATCTCATGGCCCTGCTCACCATGATGAAAGGCTTGCCCCTGGCCTACAATAAGGACATGCAGGAGGACAAGGAGGCCGTCTTCGACGCGGTGGACACCCTGAAGCTTTGCCTGACGCCCCTTATCCCCATGGTGGAGACCATGACCGTGAAGGAGGACAAGATGCGGGCTGCGGCGGCCGGAGGCTTTATCAACGCCACCGACTGTGCCGACTACCTGGTGGCCGAGAAGGGCCTGCCTTTCCGGGACGCCTACAAAATCACCGGGGAGCTGGTGGCTCTGTGCATCGAAAAAGGACTGACTTTGGAAACGCTGCCTTTGGAGGAGTACCAAAAAGTGTGCAGTGCTTTCGATGCAGGCGTGTACAACGCTATCTCTCTGGAGAAGTGCGTGGGCGGCAGGAAGGTGCTGGGCGGCCCTGCCCCGGAGAACGTGAAGGCCCAGGCCCAGCGGGTGCTGCAGCTTTTGGAGAAGGAGGGACGCTGACATGGAGAAAATCAAAGTGGGCGTGGTAGGGGCCACGGGCTATGCAGGCAGCGAAATCTGCCGCCTGATTACCGGCCATCCCCAGGCGGAGCTGGCCGCCATCAGCTCGGTCAGTTTTGAGGGCATGGCCCTCTCCCAGGTGTACCCCGCCTACAACCAGATGATTGATTTGGTCTGCGGCACTCAGGAGCAAGTGGTGGAACAAAGCGACGTGATCTTTGCTGCGCTGCCCCACGGTCTGTCCCAAGACCTGGCGGCCCAGTGCGACGCCTTGGGTAAGACCTTTATCGACATGGGCGCCGACTTCCGCCTGGAGGACGAGGCCGCCTACAAAGAGTGGTACGGCGGCACCTACACCGACAAAGAACTGCACGAAAAAGCGGTCTATGGCCTGCCGGAATTTTTCCGGGAGAAGATTCGGGGCAAGAAGGTCATTGCCAACCCGGGCTGCTACACCACGGCGGTGCCCCTTGCCTTGGTGCCCGCTTTGGAAAACGGCCTTATCGAGAGCAAGGGCATCATCGCCGATTGCAAGTCCGGCGTCACCGGCGCAGGGCGCAAACCCACCCAGAGCAACCACTATCCGGAGCTCAACGAGAGCTTCACGGCCTATAAAGTGGCCGCTCACCGGCACACGCCGGAGATCGAGCAGACCCTGTCCAAAATGACCGGGTGTGCTGCAAAAATCACCTTTGTGCCCCATTTGCTGCCCATCAACCGGGGCATTTTGGCCACCTGCTACGCCAAGCTGAAGCCCGGCGTCACCGAGGACCAGCTGTGGGACGTCTACCACGCCCGGTACGACGGGGAGTACTTTGTCCGCCTGCTGGAGAAGGGACAGGTGGCCAACGTGAAGAATGTGCGGTACAGCAACTTTTGCGATGTGTCCCTATTTATGGACAGCCGCACCGGCACGTTTATCGCCATTTCCGCCATTGACAACATGGTCAAAGGGGCGGCGGGCCAAGCCATTCAGAACATGAACCTGTCCTTTGGCCTGGAGGAGACCACGGGATTGACCATGGTTCCTCCCGCGTTTTAAAAATCAGCCTAGCATTGTACAGAATACCGTAGAGGGAGGGTAACCCTATGAAGATGATGGAAGGCGGCGTCACGGCGGCCCAGGGCTTTGTGGCCGGTGGCATCCACTGCGGCGTCCGCAAAAATAAATCCAAGCCGGACCTGGCTATGATTTACAGTGAGAAGCCCTGCACGGCGGCAGCTGTGTACACCAGAAACCTGGTAAAGGGCGCTCCCATTTTGGTCACCCAGAAGAATCTGGCCGACGGCACAGCGAAGGCGGTCATCTGCAACTCCGGCAACGCCAACACCTGCAACGCCGACGGGGTGGAAAAAGCCGAGGCCATGTGCCAGCTCACAGCTAAAGCCTTGGGCATCGCTCCCCAGGACGTGGTGGTGGCCTCCACGGGGGTCATCGGCCAAGTGCTGCCCCTGGAACCCATCCAAGAGGGCATTCCGGAGCTGGTAAAAACCTTGAGCCCAGAGGGCTCTTTGGCGGCGGCCACCGCCATTATGACTACCGACACCATCCCCAAGGAAGCGGCGGCCCAGGTGGAAATTGGCGGCAAGACCGTAACCCTGGGCGGCATCTCCAAGGGCAGCGGCATGATCCATCCCAACATGGCCACCATGCTGTGCTTTGTCACCACCGACTGCGCCATCACCCCCGAGATGCTGGACAAGGCCATTCACCAGGTGACCGAGAAGACCTTTAACATGATCTCCATCGACGGGGACACCTCCACCAACGACACCTTTGCCATTTTGGCCAACGGCGCCGCGGGCAACGAGACCATTGCCGCCCCCGGTCCGGACTACGACGCCTTTGTGGAGGCGTTGGAGGCCGTCTGCCGCCAGCTCTCCAAGCTGATGGCCGGAGACGGGGAGGGGGCCACCAAACTGCTGGTCTGCCAAGTGGAGGGAGCCGCCGATCCGGAGACCGCCAAGGTGGTGGCCAAAAGCGTGATCTGCTCCACCTTGTTTAAGGCGGCCATGTTCGGCGCGGACGCCAACTGGGGCCGGGTGCTGTGCGCCATCGGCTACTCCGGGGCAGCGGTGGACGTGCACAAAATTGACGTGAGCTTCCGCTCGGCCAAAGGCCAGGTGGATGTGTGCCAAAACGGCGCTGGCATCCCCTTCTCCGAGGAAAAGGCCTCGGAGGTTTTGGGCGAGAAAGAGATTGACATTCTGGTCCATCTGCACATGGGGCAGGAGCAGGCGGAAGCCTACGGCTGCGACCTGACCTACGACTATGTGAAGATCAACGGCGACTACCGCACGTAACTGGCGGGGGAGGTCTTTATGAAAACAAATGGCGCCGGGAGCCGTTCCCTGGGCTTTTGGGATATAGCCGCCCTGGTGGTGGCCGGGCTTTTGTATCTGGACGTGCTGGCGTTCCTCTTCTTGGCGGTGACAGGCGTGGGCATTCTGCTGGTCAACGCTTTAGAGGTGGGCATGGTGGCAGCAGTGCTGTTGGTTCTAGGTATAGGGGCGTACATCTTGGGCAAGCGCCGTGGTCTGGGCAAAGTGCCCCGGCGGGTGCTGTTGGGCGCGCTGGTGGCCGCCGGGGTACTGCTGCTGTTGTTCGCGGCGGCAGTGGTTGGCTTGGTGATCTATACCGCCGCCTACACGGCGGATCTGTAAAGTGTGGAAAAGGGAGGAAGCGCAGTGGAAATTCCAAACAGTGAACGGGCAAAAGTCCTGGTACAGGCATTGCCCTACATCCAAAAATACGCGGGCAAAACCGTGGTGGTGAAATACGGCGGCAACGCCATGATCGACGAGGGCCTGAAAAACGACGTGATGAATGACATTGTGCTGATGCAGCTGGTGGGCATCAACGTGGTGCTGGTCCACGGAGGCGGGCCGGAGATCAACGCCATGCTGAAGAAAATCCAGAAGGAGAGCACGTTCCTAAACGGCATGCGGGTCACCGACCAGGAGACCATGGACATTGTCCAGCAGGTGCTGGCAGGCAAGGTGAACAAGGACCTGGTCCAGCGGCTGGAAGACGCGGGTGGCAAGGCCGTGGGCCTGTGCGGCCTGGACGGCTCCCTGCTGAAAGCCGACCAGTTGGACACGGAGCTGGGTTTTGTGGGGGAGATTCGGGAAGTGAACGTGGACATTCTGCGGGACGCGGCGGCAAACGGCTATGTGCCCATTGTGTCCACGGTGGCAGCGGGATACCACGGCGAGGTGTTCAACATCAACGCGGACGTGGCCGCCGCCCGGATTGCTGCGGCGCTGGGAGCCATGAAGCTGATTCTCATGACGGACGTGCGGGGCCTGCTGCGAGACAGAGGCGACGAGAGCACGTTGATTCCCGTGGTGAACGTCAGCGACGTCAGCCGCCTGAAGAAAGAGGGCATCATCTCCGGGGGCATGATCCCCAAGATCGACTGCTGTGTGGACGCAGTCCGCCGGGGGGTGGGCCGGGCCCACATCATCGACGGGCGCACGCCCCATTCCATTCTGGTGGAGCTGTTCACCGACGAGGGCATCGGCACCATGTTTTACTAAGTCCGTGCTCGGACCGGACAAGCCGCGAACAGCGCTTAAGGCGCCGGGGCCTGCTGAGGGCCGCTAGCTCAAAAGCCCGCGCTTAATTTGATCAAAACTTTCGTGCCGCTTCGCAGGCATCTATTTTTCGTTGGGAGTGATACCATGACCTTTCAGCAAATCAAAGAACAAGATCACATGTACGTCCTGCCTACCTACGGCCGGGTGGACGCCGCTTTGGTAAAGGGCCAAAACGCCCGGGCCTGGGACGTGGACGGCAAGGAGTACATCGATTTCACCGCCGGCATCGGCGTCAACGCTTTGGGCTACAGCGACCCGGAGTGGGCCGCCGCCGTGGCGGAACAGGCGGGGAAAATCCAGCACCTGTGCAACTACTATTACTCTCCGGAGAACACCGCCCTGGCCCAGGAACTTTCGGAAGCTTCCGGCATGGCCAAAGCCTTTTTCTGCAACTCCGGCGCCGAGGCCAACGAGTGCGCCATCAAGGTGGCCCGCAAGTATGGGGAAAAGCGGGGCGCCTACAAGATTGTCACCCTGCACAACTCCTTCCATGGCCGCACGCTCACCACCTTGGCCGCCACCGGCCAGGAGGGCTTTCACAAGGACTTCCTCCCTCTGACCGAAGGCTTTGTCTATGCAGAGGCAGGGGATCTGGCGGGCATAGAGGCCCTGCTGGACGGCTCCGTCTGCGGTGTGCTGCTGGAGATGGTCCAGGGGGAGGGCGGCGTCATTCCCATGGACGAGAGCTTTGTTCAGGGCCTGGCCCAGCTGTGTAAGGAGAAGGACGTGCTGCTGCTGGTGGACGAAGTGCAGACCGGCGTCGGCCGCACGGGAAGCTTTTTCGCCTACCAGGGGTACGGGGTGGAGCCGGATGTGGTCACCTGTGCCAAGGGCATTGCTGGAGGCTTGCCTATGGGCGCCTGCCTGGTCAGCGAAAGGCTGGGGGATATTTTAAAGCCCGGCATGCAGGGTTCCACCTTTGGGGGCAACCCCATCGCCAGCGCCGGCGCCCGGGTGGTGGTGCGCCGGGTGTCCGACCCCGCCTTTTTGGAGAGTGTCCGGGAGAAGGGCGCCTACTTCCGGGAGAAACTGGAGGCCATGCCCCAGGTGGAGTACGTCCGGGGCCGGGGATTGATGATCGGCGTCAAGCTCAAGGACAAGGACGCCCACGAAGTGCTGGCGGAGTGCGCCAAGGCGGGGCTGCTCATCTTGACCGCCAAAGAGCTGGTGCGGTTCCTGCCCCCGCTGACCATTACCCAAGAGGACATGGACCAGGGCCTGGCCATTTTCCAAAAGGTTTTGGAGCAATAAGAGAAAAAGTGCGCCGGGCATTGGCGCATGCACAGAAAGGAAGAAACTCCCATGAAACATCTGTTGAAGCTGTTGGACCTGACCGGGGAAGAGATTTTAGAGATTTTGAACCTGGCCGACCAGTTGAAGTATGAGACCAAACACGGCATTGAGCACCCCTATCTGAAAGGCAAGTGCCTGGGCATGATTTTTGAGAAGTCCTCCACCCGCACCCGGGTCAGCTTTGAAGTGGGCATCAACCAGCTGGGGGGCTACGCTGTGGTGCTGGGGGCAGAGGGCTCTCAGATCGGCCGGGGCGAGCCAGTCCAGGACACCGCCCGGGTGCTGTCCCGCTATGTGGACGGCATTATGATCCGCACCTTTGGCCAGGACGAAGTGGAGGCCTTGGCCCAGTACGGCAGCGTGCCGGTGATCAACGGACTGACGGACTTCTGCCACCCCTGCCAGGTGTTGGCGGATCTGATGACCATCCGGGAGTACAAGGGCTCCTTGGAGGGGCTGAAGCTGTGCTTCATCGGCGACGGCAACAACATGATGAACTCCCTGATTGTGGGAGGCCTGAAGGTGGGCATGTACGTGGCCGTGGCCTGTCCCGAAGGGTACCGGCCGCCCCAGGAGATCTTGGAGTTTGCCGCCGGATACGGGGACAAGTTTACACTGACCGACTCCCCCTTGGAAGCCGCCAAGGACGCGGATGTGGTGATCACCGACGTGTGGACCTCCATGGGCCAGGAGGAGGAGCGCAAGCAGCGGGAGGCCGCCTTTGCCGGCTACTGCGTGGATGAGAAGCTCATGGCCCAGGCCAAGCCCGACGCCATGGTGCAGCACTGTCTGCCTGCTCACCGGGGGGAGGAGATCACCGAAGAGGTGTTCGAGGCCAACGCCGCGTACATCTTCGAGGAGGCGGAAAACCGCCTTCACGCCCAGAAAGCTGTGTTGGTGAAAACCATGGGCGGAGAACAGGAACCGTAAAAGCATGGGGCTGCTGCCAGAGGGCGGCGGCTCCTTTTTTGCTGTGGGGAAAAGGGTTGTCCGAGAGAAATCTTTCCGGCAGCCTTTTCAACGGGACAGGTTTCCGGTATAATGAAAGGCAGAGCGTAAGAAAGCGAAGGAGGAAACCAGGCTGTGGATGGGAACCCCCGCCTCAGGTGCATCCTGGGGCGCAGCTGCGCCCCATTGTCCCAGCTTGGATTTAACATGGTAGTGAGGAGGAGACTATGAAGCTTTACGTGACCCGCCACGGGGAGACCGCTTGGAACCGAGAGAACATTGTCTGCGGCGTGACGGACATCCCTTTGAATGAAACGGGGATGGAGCAGGCCAAGGCCACTGCCCAGAAGCTGCGGGACACCCCCTTGGACCGGGTGATTGTGTCCCCTCTGCTGCGGGCCCGGCAGACCGCCGCCCTCATCAGTCAGGGGCGGGGCCTGCCCATGACCATCGATCCCCGGATTCGGGAGCAGAACTACGGCATTTACGAGGGGGCCTCCCGCTTTGACGAGGGGTTTCTCAACAACAAGAAGTCCTTTGCCGTCCGCTACCCCGGCGGGGAGTCCCAAATGTCCACAGCGGTGCGGGTGTACACCTTTTTGGAGGAGACGGCCCGGGCCTTTCCGGAGGAAAGCGTGCTGGTGGTGTGCCACGGAGGCATTTGCCGCATTATCGAAAGCTACTTCCACAACATGACCAACCAGGAGTTTTTTCAATTCAATATGGGCAACTGCGAGGTTCGGGAATATGAGCTGAACCTGCCCCCAAGAAAGGAGGGAGAGACATGGTAAAATTTTACGGATCCCCCATCTGTTCCGGCTGCCGGGAGACCCAGGAGCTGTTTGCCCAAAAGGGCTTTACGGACTTCCAGTTTGTGGAGATTACAGCGTCCACAGACAACCTGCGGGAGTTTCTAAAACTGCGGGATACCCGGGAGGAGCTGCGGCAGGCCAGGGAAGAGGGCCGCATCGGCATTCCCTGCTTTGTGCGGGAGGACGGCTCCATCACTCTGGAACCGGACGATGTGCTCAAAGAGGCGGGGATCGATAGTTAAAATTTCAGCAAAGCTCTTGAATAACCGCCTTTTTCCGATTATAATGAACACAGATTGGTATTTCGGGCCGGGATTTGCCGGGCCGAAAGAAAACTGAAACCGAAAGGAGTACCAATATGAACTATTCCCATGAAGTGGAAAATATGTGCACGGTGAAGAAGGGCCCCCATCACGGCCCGGCTCCCATTCCTGAAGAGGGCAAATGGGTGAAATCCTACCAGATTTCCGACATCTCCGGCCTGTCCCACGGTGTGGGCTGGTGCGCTCCCCAGCAGGGCGCTTGCAAGCTGACCCTGAATGTGAAGGAGGGCATTGTGCAGGAAGCTCTGGTGGAGACCCTGGGCTGCTCCGGCATGACCCACTCCGCCGCCATGGCTGCGGAAATCCTCCCCGGCAAAACCCTGCTGGAGTGTCTGAACACCGACCTGGTGTGCGACGCCATCAACGTGGCCATGCGGGAAATCTTCAAGCAGCTGGCCTACGGCCGCAGCCAGACCGCTTTCTCCGAGGACGGCCTGCCCATCGGCGCCAGCTTGGAAGACCTGGGCAAGGGCCTGCGCAGCCAGGTGGGCACCATGTTCTCCACCGGCCTCAAGGGCGTCCGCTACATGGAAATGGCGGAAGGCTATGTCATCAAGATGGCTCTCGATGAAGAGGGCGAGGTCATTGGCTATCAGTTTGTCAAGGTGGGTAAGATGCTGGAGGACATCCGTCACGGCGTTTCTCCCGACGAGGCTTATAAGAACAACATTGGTCAGTACGGCCGGTTTGACGGCGCTGCCAAGTACATCGACCCCAGAGAAGAATAATTCCCCACGCGGATGAACTAAGGAGGACAAGCAAATGGCAAATGACGTCATGTTTGAAGGCAAAGAAAGAAGAATGCCCAAAATCGAAAAGTGTCTTGCCGAGTATGGCATCGGCAGCCTGGAAGAGGCTCGCGAGCTGTGCAAGAGCAAGGGCTTTGATCCCTATGAAATCGTCAAGGGCGTGCAGCCCATCGCTTTTGAAAACGCCGGCTGGGCTTACACCCTGGGCTGCGCTGTGGCCATCAAGAAGGGCGTAAAGACCGCTGCCGACGCTGCTGAGGCCATCGGCATTGGCCTGGAAGCCTTCTGCGTGCCTGGCTCTGTGGCCGAGCAGCGCAACGTGGGCTTGGGCCACGGCAACCTGGGCGCCATGCTGCTCCGGGATGAGACCAAGTGCTTCGCCTTCCTGGCTGGCCACGAATCCTTCGCGGCTGCCGAGGGTGCTATCGGCATCGCCAAGACTGCCAACCGCGCCCGCAAGGAGCCCCTGCGCATCATCCTCAACGGCCTGGGCAAGGACGCTGCCTACATCATCTCCCGTATCAACGGCTTTACCTATGTGAAGACCGACTACGACTTCTTCACCGGCGAGCTGAAGATTGTGGAGACCAAGCCCTTCTCCGACGGCGAGCGGGCTGCTGTGAAGTGCTACGGCGCCAACGACGTGCTGGAAGGCGTGGCCATTATGAAGGAAGAGGGCGTGGATGTGTCCATCACCGGCAACTCCACCAACCCCACCCGGTTCCAGCATTTGGTGGCTGGCACCTATAAGAAGTGGGCCCTGGAAAACGGCAAGAAGTACTTCTCCGTGGCTTCCGGCGGCGGCACCGGCCGTACCCTCCATCCCGACAACATGGCTGCCGGCCCCGCTTCTTACGGCCTGACCGACTCCATGGGCCGTATGCACGGCGACGCCCAGTTCGCTGGTTCCTCTTCCGTGCCTGCTCACGTGGAAATGATGGGCCTGATCGGCATGGGCAACAACCCCATGGTGGGCGCCACCGTGGCTTGCGCTGTGGCTGTTTACGAAGGCACCAAATAAAATTCCTTTGGTTTCATAAGTTCGGAAAAGAAGCGGTTCCTAAGGGAGCCGCTTTTTTGCTGGGCAAAAGGGAGAAGCATTTGACTTTCCCAAAGACAGCTGGTATGCTAAAACAGAACCAATGAGCAAAGGATGCCTGAAAGGAGGAAACCCCCAATGGAGCGGGAAACGAGCTGCTGTTTTACAGGGCACCGGAATATCCCGGCCCAAGATGGCCTGTGGATCCGGCGCAGATTGCGGGAGGAAATTCTCCGGTTGGCAGAACAGGGGGTCCACTCCTTTTTAGCGGGAGGCGCCCTGGGCTTTGACACCATGGCGGCCCAAGAGGTGCTGCGCATGCGGGCGGAGTATCTGCCCGACCTGGAATTGGTGCTGGTCCTGCCCTGTGTGGGCCAGGAGGAGAAATGGCGTCAGCGGGATGCTGCAGTGTACCGGGCTCTGCTGCGGCAGGCGGATCAAGTGATCTATACGGGAACCCAATGTCAGCGAGGCTGCATGATGCGCCGGAACCGGTACTTGGTAGAGCACAGTGCCTACTGCATCTGCTACCAGGTGACCCAGCGGGGCGGCACCGCGTACACGGTGCAGTACGCCCGGAACCAGGGCCTGCAGGTGAGCAACTTGGCGGAAAAACTGTGAGGGGAGAAAAGGGTGAGAGAATGGGGAGGAGGGCCAGGCCCCGGGATGAGGGCGCTGGGCAACTCTTGCGAAGGGGCTTGTTCAGGGGCGGGGTCCAGCCTTCCCTGTTTCCCCGTGGGAGAGGCGTATGGCCCTGCGCTCGCCCCGGCTGCGAGGGAGGAAAAATAGAGGTTTCCCAGAGGAGGGCCAGGCCTCTTTTCTGGGGATTTTTTTGCTTTATAGTACTAGCGCACCAGAGGAATTGCAACTTTGGAGAGGCATCTGTGCACCAAACGGTGTGTTTTCCCCAGAAAAACGGGTGGAACAGGGTAAAAAATGAAAGTTCGGGATTTCAAAAAATATTTTGTAAAAATCATCCAAAGATGTTGAAAATTCCGCAAAGATATGTTAGAATAACAATGTAAAAAGAGGACGAAAGAAACTTCCACCTGTGGAAAGTGTCCTCCACTGAGACACAAATTTATCACTCCTGCTTTGCGGATGAAAGGAAGAAATGATATGTTTAATTTTGTAGAGCAGCCTGTTACTATAAGAAATTACGACTACGCCCTGTCCCAGCAGCGGTCCACCCGGTTGGTGGTGCAAAATGGCATTCAGCCCGTGGCCTTTGTGGAGCAGGACATTCGCGCGATGGAGCGTCCCCAGTCTCTGCTGGGTTCTGTGTTCAGCTTTCATAAGCGCAAGGGCTGACTTTCCCTTCTTCAGCTCTTGGGGGTTTTCCTTTGACAGGCGTCCTGCCCCGTGCAGGCGCCTGTTTCCTTTTTTCGCAACGCGGTTGCGGGCTGGAATGGTAACGGGACTGCGGCAGGGCCGGGTTCTTCTCCGGAGAAAGGCGGCAAAAAGCAGGGGCGTTTCCCTTTGGGGACGCCCCTGCTTTCTCGTGTCTGCGGGAAAAGATTCAACCCGCCTTTTCCAAATCTCGGCGCAGCCGGTGAATGATCCTCTTTTCCAGCCGGGATATGTAGGATTGGGAGATGCCCAGCTGGTCGGCTACCTCTTTTTGGGTGTGCTCCCGGGAGGAGCCCAAACCAAATCGAAGGACCATGATCTTTTTCTCCCGGGGGGAAAGCCGGTCCACAGCGCTGCGCAGCAAGTTCATTTCCGCCTCTTGCTCGATGTCCCGGTTGACGGCGTCTGGGTCGCTGCCCAGCAGGTCTGAGAGCAGCAGCTCGTTGCCGTCCCAGTCCACGTGCAGAGGGTCGTCGATGGAAACTTCGTGCCGCAGCTGGGAGCTTTTGCGCAGGTACATGAGAATTTCGTTTTCAATGCACCGGGAGGCGTAGGTGGCCAGCTTGATGTTCCGGTCCACCTGGAAGGTGTTGACCGCTTTAATCAGCCCGATGGTGCCAATGGAAATGAGATCTTCCACATTGGCGCCGGGGCTTTCAAACTTTTTGGCGATGTACACCACCAGCCGCAGGTTGTGCGTGATCAGCGGCTCTCGGGCGCCGGGGGCCCCCTGGCGGATGTTTTCCAGAACCTGTGCCTCTTCCTCCTTCGTCAGAGGAGGGGGCAGGGTTTCCGAGCCGTGAATGTAGTGGCATTGGCGGCTGCCTTGGGAGAAGAGCCGGCGGATGGTGGCCAGCAGCGCGTGAAAAAAACGTGAGAGCATGGGAGTACCTCCTGAGGATAAAATACCGGGTTTTCCGGGACGTGTCACTCCGGAAACTGATCCGGGTTGTACAGGGCTTGAAACTCTCCCGCAGGAAAGTGTTGCGCCCACAGGGCCACATAGCAGGGCAGGGGCTTTTTTTCCGGAAGCCGGCAGACCCTCTCTGGCCGGAAGGCGGGGAGCACCCCGGATCCCCCCACGCTGTCAAAGGGCACCAGGCGCAGGGTGTTTCCTTCAGGCGGTTCCCCCTGCAAGAGAGTTTCCCACCCAGGCGGGGCCAAGTCCCCCAAGGCTTCCGCCTGACAGACAATCACCGGCAGGCCAGAAAAGGGTTCCCGCAGGGTGCTCCCCGTGTCCGCCCGGGCCCAGAGAATCACCTGCTTGCCTCCCTGTTCCAGGAGCAGGCGGCAGGTCCGGCCCGCCAGGTCTTCCTGCTGGAAGAGCTTTTGAAACAGCCAGAAAAGCCCGTAGGCGCCCACGGTGCCCCCAAACAGGAGAAAAGGGGAGAGGTCCAGATACACCGCATGGCCCACTACCGCCATATTTCCCGGGGCGGCCCACTGAATGAGGAACAGGCACAGGCCCGCCAGCAGCAGGGAAAGCCCCCACAGGCACAGGGAAGCCTGCAGAAAGATCCGAGGGGGCCGGGGGAGAAACGCCGCCCCGGCAGTGAGCACAGCCGAGATCCCGCCCCAGAGAAACGAGGCCCAAGCAGGCTGTCCCGGGAGGAGGCAGGCCAAGGAACAGAGGGCCCCTGTCAGCGCGCCGCCCAACAGCCGCCAGACGCCGGTCTGCAGCCGGAGCACCCGGTCGTCGCACCACAGCAGGAAAAAGTCCACATAGAGATTCACCAGGAACAGCACGTCCGCGTACACGGTCACATCCAATCCCTCCCGTTCTCTGGTATCGGGATGAGCAAAATGCTCCTTTACTGGCAGAGCGCCCGGCAATAGAGGGTGTGCGTGGAGGCGCGTTCCCGCGACTGTGTGCTGGCGTTTGGCAAAGCCTTCCTTTGCTCATCCCTCTTCTATTATAGAGGGGGCGGGGAGAATGTCCTGTCGCTTTGTGGAAAGGGAAGGGCTGGGGACAAGCCATTTTTTCAGCGGGCACGGGCCCTTGCGCCGGAGGGAGTTCTACGCTACAATAGGAGCAGGACAGAATAGGGCAGGGAAATCTTTCCCATACTAGATCTGTGGTTCGCCCGGGGGGAACACTGCCCGAAACGGGCGGCTTCCAGGGGAAAGGACATACACCCAAACAGGAAAGGAAGGGACGCAGCAATGGTAGGTAACAGACGGAAAGTAGTGGTAGTGGGCACCGGCATGGTGGGCATGAGCTTTGCCTACTCCGCCTTAAACCGCTCGGTGTGTGATGAGCTGGTGCTGGTGGATATTGACAAGCAGCGGGCTGAGGGAGAGGCCATGGACTTAAACCACGGGGTGGCCTTTGCCAGCTCCAGTATGAAGATATACGCTGGGGAGTACAGCGACTGTGCCGACGCGGACATCGTGGTCATTTGCGCCGGGGTCAGCCAGAAGCCGGGGGAGTCCCGGCTGGATTTGCTCAAGCGGAACGCGGCCGTGTTCCAGTCCATCATCGGGCCCGTCACCCGCTCCGGCTTTGGGGGCATTTTCCTGGTGGCCACCAATCCGGTGGACGTTATGACCCGGGTCACCTACGAGCTGTCCGGTTTTAATGCCAACCGGGTGTTCGGCACGGGAACCACCTTGGATACGGCCCGCCTGCGGTACCTGCTGGGAGAGTACTTCACGGTGGATCCCCGCAATGTTCACGCCTATGTGATGGGCGAGCATGGGGACAGCGAGTTTGTGCCCTGGAGCCAGGCCATGGTGGCCACCAAGTCTGTGGTGGATATCTGCGAACAGTCCCAGGGGAAGTTCTGCCTGGAGGAGATGCAGAAGATCAGCCTGGAGGTGCGGGATGCCGCTCAGAAGATTATCCAGGCTAAGCGGGCCACCTACTACGGCATTGGTATGGCCCTGGTCCGCATTGTGCGGGCGGTGCTCTCCAATGAGAACAGCGTGCTCACTGTGTCCGCCCGGCTGCGGGGGCAATATGGCCAGCGGGACGTGTACGCAGGGGTGCCCTGTCTTGTGAACCGAAACGGGGTAGACCGGATTTTGGAACTGAACCTGACGGAGGAGGAGCGGGCCAAGTTCCAGACCTCCTGCGACATTTTGCGGGAAAATTACCAGGGCCTGGAGCTGTAAGGTTCTTTGTGCGGGCTGCTTGAGAAGGAGGAATGGGAAATGCAGGGGCTGCTTTTGGTGGGAGCAGGAGGCGCCCTGGGAGCCATGGGCCGCTATGGGATCAGCCAGCTGCCCTGGAAAGGGGCGTTTCCCCTTTGGACTCTTTGCGTCAACTTTCTGGGCGCAGTGGCCATCGGTTTCCTCAGCGGCCTGTTTTCCCAGCGCCTGCTGGGGGAGCGGGGCAAGCTCTTTTGGCAGACCGGCGTCTGCGGCGGCTTTACCACCTTCTCCACC
>CAJFEW010000027.1 GCA_904374805.1 uncultured Neglectibacter sp. | reverse complement strand
GTCGGTGTAGGTGACCCGGGCAAAGTCAGAGGTGGCCACGTGGCGCAGGCGGTCCAAAAGGCCCTTATCCACAAACTGGTTGCAGAACTCCATGTCCTGAGGGCAGGTTTCCAGCACATAGTTGATGACGGATTTCACCGCCGCTTCGATGACGTCCATGTCGTCGTTCAGGTCGGCAAAGGCGATTTCCGGTTCGATGTGCCAGAACTCTGAGGCGTGCCGGGGGGTGTTGGAGCGCTCCGCCCGGAAGGTGGGCCCAAAGGTATACACCTTGGAGAAAGCTTGGGCCATGGTCTCCACCTGGAGCTGGCCGGAACCGGAGAGAAACACCTGCTTCTGGAAGAAATCCTGGCGGTAGTCCACAGCGCCGTCCTCTGTCTTGGGCAGGTTATCCAGGTCCATGGTGGTTACCTGGAACATCTCGGCGCCCTCGCAGTCTGTGGTGGTGATCACCGGCGTGTGAATATAGACAAAGCCGTTCTCCTGGAAGAACTTGTGGATGCCATAGGCCGCGGCGGAGCGGATGCGGAAAGCGGCGCTGAACAGGTTGGTGCGCGCCCGCAAATGGGGAATGGTACGCAAAAACTCCACGGTGTGCCGCTTTTTCTGCAGCGGGTAATCGGGGGTGGAAGCACCCTCTACCACGATTTCGGAAGCGTGAATTTCAAAAGGCTGCTTGGCTTCCGGCGTGGCCAACAAGGTGCCGGTGACGCGCAGAGCAGCGCCCACATTCTGGGAGGCGATCTCCTTGAAGTTATCGATCTTCCCGTCCTCAAACACAATCTGGACGCCCTTAAAGGACGTGCCGTCGTTTAAATCAATAAATCCTAGGGTTTTGGAATCCCGGATGGACCGGGCCCAACCGCACACGGTGACCGTTTTCCCCGCGTAGGAAGAAAGATCCTTATAAAACGATGCCACTTCTTGTCTCTTCATGTTCTGGCACAGCCGCGAAGGCTGTTCCCTCCCTTTCTAAACCAAATAGTAGATGCATTTAATCATACACCAGCACGGGCTTCTTTGGCAAGGGGAAAATAAGAAAAACGCTGAACTCTAGGATGCGACTCGAACGCACAATGCCTTGCGGCACACCACATTTCCAATGTGGCTCCTTACCATTAGAATACCTCTCCGTGTGGCGCTTGATTATTATAACGGATGTTTTGAAAAAAATCAAGACCTTTTTCAAAATTTTTTTGCTTTTTTCTTTTTCCGTTTTTCTCACGTTGCCGCTGGGTTAAATTCCTGTAAATCGCCCTATTTTGCCTCAATCTTTCCAAAACTCAAATTGAATCTTAGCGCCTATTTTGTTATAATGAAACAAGCAGTAAATTCATTCCACTTAGGAGGGATTCCTCTTGAACAAAAAAAGCGCCGCCCGCGCCGCGGCCGTCATTGAAATAGGTTCGAACAATGTGCGCATGCGGATTTCCCAATGGACCAAAGGCAGCGTGGTTACGTTGGACCGGCTGGAATATCCGGTGAGTTTGGGCCACGATGTGTTTTCCACCGGGTCCATCAGCTTTGATAGCCTTCGGGAGCTTTCCGCAGTGCTCTCTAAATTTTCTGCCGCCCTTCTCTCCTACAACATTGAAAAGCCCCGGGTGATTTCCTGCACGGCCCTGCGGGAGGCCAGAAATCGTGCTCTGGTGGTAGACCAGCTGAAAGTGCGCAACGGCATGGATGTGGCAGTGCTGGAAGACAGTCAGGAAAAGGCGTATATCTATCAGGAAATCATCGCGAAACTGGGCGGCGGCAAACCGGTGCAGCCTGGAAACACGATGATTGGCTATGTGGGGTCCGGCAGCATCGGTGTTGCGGTATACGACGGAGAAAAGATCGTCTATTCCCAAAACATTTCGATGGGCGCTTTGAAGCTGCACGATGTGCTGCGCCGCATGCGCCAGGAGTCGGAAGATTTTCATTATATTATCGAGGAATATTTGGACACCATCTTCAACCGGGTGGCCATTGACCGTTTTCAAATTAAAAACCTGGTCCTTACAGGATCGCAATTGGAGCTGGTTGCACAACTGTGCCAAGCCCAGAGTCCCGACGGCCCCTATGAGATCCGTACGGAAAACTTGACCTCTTTGTACAAATCCATCCGTTCTGCTACGGCGGAAAGCATTGCAAACCGTTTTGGCATCACAGAGGAGCGTGCAGCGCTGTTGTACACCTCCCTCTCTATTTACAACGGCTTGCTCCGCTTCTGCCCCACTGCGGACCGGGTTATCTCTCCCCCCGTGGATATCTCGGAGGCGATCCTCCGCTATATGCTGACACCCAAAGCCGAGGCTGCCCTGGCGTCATACCTTCGGCAAAGCGCCCTTGCCTGCGCGGAAACCACAGCCAGCAGTTTCAGCTGTGACCTAAACCACTCCCAGAGAACGGGAGAAATTGCCTGCAAAATCTTCGACAAGCTGAAAAAGGTCCACGGCCTGGACCCCTCCAAGCGGCTTTTGCTGGAGCTGGCCGCCATTCTCCACAGCTGCGGCAGCTTTGTCAACGTGCGTCAACACAACCAATGCACCTTTGATCTGATTAAAGGCATGGATATTTTCGGTCTGCGGCAACGGGAAGTGCTGGAAACCGCCTTTGTGGCAGGAAGCATCTCAGACAACCTCTCCGTGGAGGAAAACCCGGACTTTGCCTGGCTGCCCATGGAAGAACGCATTGTGGTCACCAAAATGGCCGCCATCTTCCGCTTGGCCAACGCGCTGGACAAATCTCACCGAGGGAAAATCCGCGACCTGAAAGTTTCCCTGGACGAAGACCGGGTGGTGTTCAAAGCGAAATCCGCAGACAACACGCTGCTGGAGCGATGGGCTTTTGAAGAATCGGCCCAATTTTTCAAAGAGGTGTTTGGGCTTTCTCCCGAACTTTCCATCAAGTTTGACATTATGATTTGAGGTGTTCCCATGGCTGACAAAAAAATGCCCTATTACAACCGAGAGCTGAGCTGGATGGACTTTAACGCCCGTGTACTGGAAGAGGCCACAAAAAAGGAAAATCCTTTGATGGAGCGCCTGCGCTTTCTGGCCATTACCGGCTCGAACTTAGACGAGTTTTTCATGGTCCGCGTGGCCGGTGTAAAAGCACAGGTCAAATCTAACTATAAGCGGAAAGGCAACGATTTTGACCTGACCCCTCAGGAGCTGCTGCCCCTGTTGGAGGAAAAAACACACCGCTTTATGGAGCGCCAATACTCCTGCTTTCACCGCTCCATTCTCCCCGCCTTAGAGAAGAACGGCATCCGTTTTCTCTCTGTGGAGGACATGAGCAAAGAGCAAAAGGACTATCTCTCCCTGTATTTTCAAAAAGTTCTGTTTCCGGTGCTGACCCCTCTGGCGGTAGACGGAAGCCGGCCCTTTCCCCTCTTGGCCAACAAGTCCTTAAACTTGGCGGTCTGCCTGAAAAACAAAGAGGATCCCAAAGCGGAAAAGTGCTTTGCCATTGTGCAGGTTCCCTCCATCCTGCCTCGTTTTCTGGAGCTTCCCTCCACGGAAGGACGGCAGTTTACCCTGCTGGAGGAAGTGATCACCCACAAGCTGGACGAGCTCTTTGAGCTTCACGACATTGTGGCCGCCTGCCCCTTCCGGGTCACGCGGGACTCCGATTTAGAGATTGACGAAGAGGCCGAGGACTTTATGAGCGAAGTGAAAAAGTCCATTAAGCGCCGGAAGCGGGGCCGTCCTGTCCGTCTGGAGCTGCTCACCAAATGCGATCCCGACATCAAGGCCTTTTTGATCGACATGCTAAAAATCAAAAAGACGGAGATCTACGAGCTGCCTGGGCCTTTGGATTTGACATTTCTTTCCAAGTTTGCCGGCCTTTCGGGCTTTGAATCCCTGTGCTTTAAGCCGATTCGCCCTGTGCCTCCCGCAGATTTTTGGGGGTATACCGATATTTTCCAGGCTATTCGAGAAAAAGACCGGATGGTGCACCATCCCTACGAGAGCTTCGACTGCGTGGTGCAATTCATTGAGCAGGCCGCAGAGGACGCCCATGTTTTGGCCATTAAACAGACTTTGTATCGGGTCAGCGGCAATTCGCCCATTATTGCGGCGCTGATCAAAGCGGCGGAAAACGGCAAACAGGTGACCGTTTTAGTGGAGCTGAAGGCCCGTTTTGACGAGGAAAACAATATCAATTGGGCAAATAAGCTGGAAAAAGCAGGCTGCCATGTGATCTACGGCCTGCACGGGTTGAAAACCCACTGCAAAATCGCACTGGTAGTCCGTCAGGAAGAGGATGGCATTCGGCGCTATCTCCATTTAGGCACCGGCAACTACAACGATTCCACCGCAAAAATCTATACGGACATCGGGTTGTTTACCTGCAACAGCCAATACGGGGCAGACGCCTCTTCCCTGTTCAATGTGATCACCGGATATTCCCGGCCGCCGGAGTACCGGCACTTTGTAGTGGCGCCTCACGGCATGCGGAGTTTCTTCTGCCGCATGATCCGCCGGGAAACGGAAAACGCCAGAAAAGGACTGCCCAGCGGCATAACGGCCAAGGTCAACTCCCTGGTAGATCCGGAAATCATCTCCCTGCTCTATGAGGCTTCCCAGGCGGGAGTTCCTGTCAAGCTGGTGGTCCGGGGCATCTGCTGCCTGATTCCCGGTCTGGAGGGAATCAGCGAAAACATTACGGTGATCAGCATTGTGGGCCAACTTCTGGAGCACAGCCGGATTTTCAAGTTTGAAAACAGCGGCAATCCTAAAATTTACATGGGCAGTGCAGACTGGATGCCCCGCAACCTGGACCGGCGTATTGAACTGGTATTCCCGGTGGAAGATGAGGAGCTGAAACAGAGAGGGTTCCAGATTTTGGATACGCTGCTCAGCGACAACACCAATGCCAGGATGATGCAGCCCGACACCAGCTACCAGCACGTGTCCCGTCGGGGCAGAGCCGCCTGCAGCAGCCAGCTCACCTTCTACCGGATTGCGCAAGAGCGTTTGAAGGAAAAGCAGCAGGTGCAGCAGGACAGCCCTTTGATCCCCATCCATTCTGCAGAGGAAGCAGGGAACTCTTGACATCTGCCCATTTCAGATTACAATGAAACAGAAAGCGGAAAGTCTTCAGCAGGGTGCGTTCGGGGACAGCGCCCACTAAGGCACCGTGAAAACACTTTTTCAGAGAGGATGATTGTTATGAAGCGCGTGGGTATTCTGACCAGCGGCGGCGACTGCCAAGGCTTAAACGCCGCGATCCGCGGCGTAGCTAAAGGACTGTACCACGAATTTGGCAAGGACGTAGAGATCTACGGCATTAAGGACGGGTACAAGGGCCTGATTTTTGGCGAGTACACCAAAATGAGCGAAGGGGATTTTTCCGGCATTCTCACGTTGGGGGGAACCATTTTGGGCACCTCCCGCCAACCCTTTAAGACGATCCGGGTCATCGATGAAAACAGCGTGGACAAAGTGAAGTCCATGAAGGAAAATTACAAAAAGATGAAACTGGATTGCCTGGTGATTTTGGGGGGCAACGGCACCCAGAAGACCGCCAACCTGCTGGGCCAGGAAGGGCTCAATGTCATTCACCTGCCCAAAACCATCGACAACGACATTTGGGGCACGGATGTGACCTTTGGGTTCCACAGCGCTGTGGAGATTGCCACCAATGTAATCGATTGTATCCACACCACCGCCACTTCCCATGGCCGTATCTTTATCGTGGAAGTCATGGGACACAAGGTGGGCTGGCTCACCCTCTCCGCTGGTATTGCGGGGGGCGCCGATGTGATTTTGCTGCCGGAGATCCCGTACGATATTGACAAAGTGGCCAAATGCTTGAACAACCGCATTGAAAAGGGAAAGAAATTTTCCATTTTAGCTGTGGCGGAAGGCGCCATCTCCAAAGAAGAGGCGGCCCTGTCCAAAAAAGAGCGGAAAAAGGCCCGGGAAAACTTCCCCCATCCCTCCATTGTATACCGCATCGCTGAGGAACTCTCGGAGAAAATTGACAACGAAATCCGCGTCTGTGTGCCGGGACATTTCCAAAGAGGCGGAAGCCCCTGCGCTTACGACCGGGTACTGTGTACCCGGCTGGGGGCCACAGCAGCGCGGTTTATCAAAGAAAAGACCTTTGGCGTCATGGTAGGCATGGTAGGCGGACAATGCGTGCCTGTGCCTTTGAAGGACGTGGCCGGAAAGCTGAAGTCTGTGCCGGTTGACTGCGATGAGATTCAAGCAGCCCGGCAGATCGGCATCAGTTTTGGCGATTGATTGAACCAAGAAAAAAACAAAGGAGCACACAGTTATGCAGTACTCAGTCAGCCTGTACAGTTTTATGAGCGCCATCCGAAAGGGAGAGCTCACTCCCCTGGATTGCGTGGAAAAAGCCGCAGAACAGGGCTTTGATGCCGTGGAAGCGGTGGATTTTGTAAACTTTAACTGTCCCGAACAAGAGATGGAGGCCAAAGCCTTGGAGCTCAAGGAAGCTGCGGACAAATGCGGCCTGCAGATCTCTTCCTTGGCTATTGGGGCGGATTTTCTCAATGGCAGCGAGGGCGATCGGGAAAAAGAGCTTGCCCGGGTCAAGCGCTATGTGGATTTGGCAGCTTTGCTGGGCGCCCCCCGCATGCGCCATGACATCACCCAGGGGTATGCGAGAAATTCTGGCAACTACCAAAGCTATGAAAGCTTGATTCCCACGCTGGCGCAAGCGGTCCGGGAAGTAGCTGCGTACGCTGCGGAGAAGCAGGTGATGACCATGACGGAAAACCACGGCTTCTTTTCCCAGGATTCCCAGCGGGTGGAAAAACTGTACACCGCTGTGAACCATCCCAACTTTGGCCTGCTGTGTGACATGGGCAATTTCCTCTGTGCGGATGAGGACCCGGCGCAGGCAGTGGCCCGTGTGGCCCCGTATGCCCGGTATGTGCACGCCAAGGATTTCATTGTGAAGCCCTTTTACAGCGAAGATCCCGGTGAAGGGGCATTTCGCAGCCGGGGGGGCAACTTCCTGCGGGGTACCATTATCGGACATGGCAATGTGCCGGTCAAGCAGTGCCTCCACTTGTTGAAAGCGTCCGGTTTTGACGGCACCATTGCCATTGAGTTTGAGGGGATGGAACCCCCTGTAGAAGGGGTCCGTATTGGCTTGGCAAATCTTCGAAAGTATTGGAGTGAAGTGTGATGTCTGTAAAAGAAGTTTTTTTGGATTTGGTAAGCATGGGTTCCGGTTCGGATGAGACCTCTGAAACTACGCCAAGCACTTCCAGTCAAAAGGTTTTGGGCGCCCATCTGGTAGAGCACATGAAGGCCATCGGTATTGCAGATGCCTACATGGACGAGGAAACCGGCTGTGTGTATGGCACTGTTCCCGCCACAGAGCCTCGTAAGAATACGGTGGGTTTTATCGCCCACATGGACACCTATGGCGGTGTACCTGGCGACAACATAAAGCCCCAGATCATTGAGCAATATGACGGCGGCGTGATTCCCCTGGGCACAAGCGGCCTCTCCCTTTCCCCGGAGACAGACCCTGCCTTACAGAGGCATGTGGGAAAGACGTTGATCACTACCGACGGCACCACGTTGCTGGGGGGCGATGACAAAGCCGGCGTTGCGGAAATTCTGGTGGCCGCTGAGGAAATTTTGAAGGAAGGCAAGCCCCATGGCACCATGAAGCTGGCTTTTACACCGGACGAAGAAATCGGCCGCGGGGCAGACCACTTTGATGTGGCAGGATTCGGCGCCGACTACGCCTACACCGTGGATGGAGGTTCTTTGGGTGGCTTAGACTACGAAAACTTTAACGCGGCCTCTGCCAAAGTGGAAGTGACCGGCGTCTCCACCCATACAGGCGGAGCCAAGGGCCGCATGGTCAACTCTATGAAAGTGGCCATGGAGTATTGCGACCTGCTTCCCAAGGGACAGGCTCCTGAATACACGGAGGGCCGCGAGGGATTTTTCCATGTGGATTCTATCCAGGGCAATGTCGAGTACACAGTGGTGCAATTTCTCATTCGCGACCACGACAAAGACCTGTTCCAGCAGAAAAAGGAACTGATGAAGCAGGCTGCCGCTTACATCAACGCGAAGTATCCCACCCATCCTCTGACTTTGACCGTGGAGGACAGCTACTACAACATGAAAGAAAAAATCCTCCCTCAGAAGGAGATTTTGGAAAACATGGAACAGGCCATGCGGGAGAATGGCGTAGAACCCCATTCAGAGCCTGTTCGCGGGGGCACCGACGGCGCCCGGCTCTCCTACGAGGGTCTCCCCTGCCCCAACCTGTGCACGGGTGGATACAACGCCCACAGCAGAACCGAGTATGTGGTTTTGGAGGAAATGGAAACCATTAAGGACATTATCAAAACCGCCATTTATCGAGCGGAATAATCCAGGGAAGGAGTGGAATCCATGCTGCAATTTGGAACCATCGGCTCTGGGTGGATTTGCGATGAATACATTCATGGAGCCAAAGACAGCGGTCTTTGGGAACTCACCGCCGTTTACTCCCGCACCCGGGAGCGGGCGGAGGAATATGCGAAAAAGCACGGCGCTGCCCATGCTTTTACCAGTGTGGAAGAGCTTGCCCTCTCCGATGCGGTAGATGCGGTGTACATCGCCAGCCCCAATTCCCTGCACTTTCAGCAGAGCAAACTTCTCTTAGAACATGGCAAACATGTCATTTGTGAGAAGCCTTTGTGTGCGCAAGGGGAAAAAGTGCGGCAGCTGCAGGCGATTGCCCGGGAGCACGGTGTAATCTTTTTAGAAGCTATCATGTACCTGCATTTGCCCCAGCGGAAAATCTTGGAGGAGGCACTGACAAAAATCGGCGCCATTCGCATGGCGAAAATCGACTTCTGTCAGCGGTCTTCCAAGCTGGACCGCTATCTGGCCGGAGAGCTGCCCAACATCTTTAACCCAGCGCTGGAGACAGGTGCTTTTATGGACTTGGGCGTTTATTGCGTGTATCCCGCTTTGGCTCTTTTCGGAAAACCGGAAAGCTTCACCATGGAGCCCCAGATGTTGGAGAGTGGCGCCGATGGCGCCGGTATCCTCACCATGCGCTACCCCGACAAGTTGGTCACCCTCACCTATTCCAAATTAGGAGAGTCCCTGGAAAACACAGAATTTCAGGGAACCGAGGGAACACTGGGGGTGGAGTCTATCTCCCGAGTGGGCGGAATCCATCTGTGGAAGAAAGACGGCACCGTGGAGGAGCTCTACGGGGACGACGAGAAATACCGTCTGATGGGATGGGAGGCCAAAGACTTTTACCGGTATATTACAGAGCCGGAGGCCACTGCCCAAGAGTACGCACGGTGCACGGAACTGAGCCTGCAGGTGGCGGAGTTTATGGAAGAAGCGCGCAAAAAAGCAGGCATTGTATTTTCCAGCGACGAACCGATCGCCTAAAAGAATCACCTATAGTTGAATATACACAGAGAAGGTCTGCCGCAATCGCGACAGACCTTCTTCTTTAGCAAGAGTAAAGTGCCTCTAGCAAAGCCGGGGACATTCTGTTTTCTGGGAGAACGTATCTCCTTGCCCATTTAACGCGTATGCCACGGTTCTTGCCTTCCGGCAAAATTCGGACATTATTCCACGGTGATATAAGGTTTCAATTTCTCAAAGGTTTTCTCCCCGATTCCGGAGACATCCAGAATTTCTTCAATATCGTAGAAACCGTCATTGGCTTCTCGGTATTCCACAATCCGCTGCGCGATGGCCGGGCCTACGCCTGGAAGCAAATCCAATTCCTCCAAGGTAGCCGTATTCAAGTTGATTCCTTTTTCCACCAACACCTCTTGGGGACCGGAGGACTCTGTCTGAGAGTCAGGCAGGGGTGTGCTGGTTTCTGCCTCTTCCTTCGCGGAAGTTACCGGGACTTCCACCTCGGCTGAAGAGACTACTTCCCCACTGGACACAGGGATCTCTGACTCCGTGAGAATCATTGACGAGGCGGCTGGGACCACATGATACACGCGAATGGGCTCCACAAAATAGACCAACAGCAGGGCTACGGTCGCCACCATGCCGGCCCCTAAAAGCAAGAGGATCCGAATGCGCGCATCTCGATTCATACCAGTTATGCCTCTTTCAGCTTGGATAAAAAACCTGTAAAGTAAGCGGGAAGCGGGGCTTCCAGTTCCAAATATTCCTTCGAACGGGGATGGATAAAACCAATCTTTCCCGCGTGTAAACACTGCCCTTGTAAGGATGTGATCACTTTTTTGGGTCCATATACAGGATCGCCTGCCACCGGGTGACCTATATAGGCCATGTGCACCCGAATCTGGTGGGTCCGCCCCGTTTCCAGTTGCAGCCGCAGCTGTGTAAAACCAGAAAAACGCTTCACCACCCAATAGTGGGTAAGAGCATGTCTCGCCGAGGAGGAGTTGAGCAAAACAGCCATTTTTTTCCGCTCTGTGGGATGGCGGCCAATGGGGGCGTCCACAACGCCACTCTCCTGTGAGAACCCACCATACACCACAGCGCTGTACTCCCGCGTAAAGGTGTGCGCCTGTATCTGCTCCGCCAAACGGCTGTGTGCAAAGTCATTTTTGGCCACAATCAGCAGCCCGCTTGTATCCTTATCAATGCGGTGGACAATCCCAGGCCGGGCCACGCCGTTGATTCCAGAAAGAGAGCTTCCACAATGGTGCAGCAGGGCGTTTACCAAGGTGCCGCTCTCATGACCGGGAGCGGGGTGCACCACCATGCCTTTGGGCTTATTGACCACCAGCAGGTCTTCATCTTCGTAAGGGATATCCAAGGGAATATCTTCTGGCAGCACCTCTAAAGGACGCACTTCCGGCAGTTCGATTTGAATTTCTTCCCCCGCCTTCAGCTTGGCGCTCTTAGTAAGTGGACGTCCACAACAGGTTACGCGCCCTTCTTCTATCAGGTTCTGTACAGCAGATCGGGTTAATTCCTCCAAAGAAGAGGCCAGCAGTTTGTCCACACGCAGGCCTTCTTCTTCCACGTGGATATGCACAAACCGGCTCATAGTTTTTCCTGTTCCTCGGGAAGCTCCGCCTTACCCGAATGATCCTGTGTGAAAAACAGCACATGGAGCACAAACAAAACGGCTCCCACTGTGATACAACAATCTGCGAAATTGAAAATGTAATCAAAAAACAGCACGTGGATGTAATCTACCACAAAGCCATGGATAAAACGGTCCAGCAGGTTGCCTACGCCGCCCGCCAACAGCAGGGCGGAAGTGGCGTAACTGAGAAATGTGTGATGCCGGTAGCGAAACAAAAGCACCAAAATCACCAGAGAAGCCACCAGCGTGACCAGTATAACCAACCACAGGACATTTTGGAAGAGACCGAAGGCGGCGCCCGTATTTTCCACATAGGTGAACTCCAGCAAACCTGGCAGAACCTTCACAGTTCCCACAGGCTCCAAATAGCGCAGCACAAAGTATTTGATTACTTGATCGACTACCAGCAGCACTACAGCAGCAAGCAGCACAAGAACAGCCGTTGTACGGCCTCGATTACATGCGTTGGATTTCAAAGCTTTCTCCTTTTTCGAAAAAATAGGGGTATTCACCGCGTGTTCTGCCCCTTTTAAACAGGCATCCCCACCGGTTTCCTCTATGCCAGAAGCCTGGGACCCCTCACCAAAAGGGAAATCCTCGGCTCGGAAGAACAGCGCCTCCCGTCCCACTATGGATTTTCAGAAACGAGAGGCAAACCTGTGAGGAGGAGATTTCAGCGCTTTCTGCGCTTATTGGTTCCCACATCCACGTCATCGCCAAACTCCAAATGGCTGAAATGGGACTCCTTCTCCCGTTGCAAAGATTCCGGAATATTGCTGTAGGCCTTTAGGTCAATCCCCACCTGGGACAGGTCGTCGTCTTCAAAGGGGGCAGGCTGGGTCTGTTCCTGGCTAAAATCCACCTTATTCCGGAGACCTGTGTCCCCCAGAGAACGCTGATCCCTTGCTCGAGAGGCGGTATGTTTGGCCGGCTGCTTCGGAGCCTGAGGACGAATCGTCTCCTCTTTCGGTTCTGCCAGCACCTCCGGAGCCGGTTCCGGCTTTTGAACGGCTACAGGTTCCGGCTGGGGCTGCACCACGGGAGCAGCGGGAATCGGAGTGGGTTCTGGCTGCGTTACCGGCTCCGGCTTCGGCTCGGGCTGGGGTTCCTCATACACGGGCGCAGGCGCTTCCTCTACCGGAGCGGTTTCTTTCACCCGAAAGCTGGGAATGTGGTTGATGCTTTCCAAGTGCTTTTTATACATTTCCAGCAGGGAGACGCGAAAAGCCGAGACCTGGCGCTTCATCTCTTCCAGCTCATTTCTCTTCCGTTCCACCTGGCCAGCGTACTCCCGGGCCGCTTTTGCCGCATCATCCCGGGCGTTTGCCAGAATTTTTTTCGCATCTGCCTCTGCGTCTTCCAGCATAATGGCAGCTTTATCCTTGGCCTCCTGAATGGAGTCCTTTGCCATCCGCTGGGCGCTGAGGATAGCCTCTTTGATCCCGTCTTCCTCTTCCCGATAGGACTCGATTTTCTGGGCAAGAATGGCCAGCTTCTTCTGCAGCTCCGCGTTTTTTGCCTTCAGGTCGGTAACCTGGCTGTTGAGGGCGTTCATTTGCGCAGTGAGCTGGGCGTTCTGGCTGACAGCGTCATCCCGTTCAGCCTCCAATTGGGTGAAGGATTCCACAACTTCGTCGATGAAGTTGTCTACGTCCTCCGGCTTGTATCCAGAAAAGCCAGCCTTGCCAAAGCTTACTTCATTGATTTCTTTTACGGTCAACATGTGGAAATCCCCCTTATTGATATTTCCTGCATTTCACCACAAGACGTCCCTTAGAGGTCAAGGGACCCAACTGATCTACAACAAATCGCCCGTGCCTGCGCACGGAGATGATATCTCCCTCTCCCACCTGGGCAGAAGAGGAAAGCGTTTCCCGATGATTGATGGAAACCGTCCCAGAGCGGATGAGTCCCGCCGCTTTTTCCCGGCTGGTCCTGCACAGAAACGCGGTGATGCAGTCCAACCGCTGGGAGGCAATGACCCCGGACATGTCCAGAAAGGTGTGGGCAACCGGCAGTTCCCCTTCCCAGGGGCTCACCACTTTCACACCGACCCGGCCAATTGTATCCAGGTTTTGCGAAAAATACCCCGCCATTTCCTCTCGAAAGAAAGCCACGCCTAAGCCTTCCCCCACAAGAATGTCTCCAATGACATCCCGCTCCACCCCCAAGGACAAAAACGCCCCCAGAAAATCTCGGTGTGTGAGGCTGTACTGCTTTCGATACAAAAAGGCGCAGGATTGTATGGGAAAGGCAGCTGGGGCCGGTTCTTTGTAGGGTGGGAAGAACCCCAGCATGGTTCTCTCTGCATCTTCATGGCCACCCCAGAAAAGGAATTGCCCTTCTCTGCGGGATAGATAGGTCCGGCAAAAGGAAGCCTGCCCCTCATCTAAAAAGCCCAAAAAACAGGACCTTTTCTGGGAAAGGCGAAGCGCATCCTCCACTCTGGCAGCAAGCCAGGTCTGATCGCCCTCCATGACGCTTAGAAGAAAATGCCGCTGTTTTCCAATTCGTCCATCACATCGTTCCCTGTCAGGTCCACATTGTAGGGAACAACGATTACGGTCTCCTTGGAAATGGGCCGGAATTTTCCGTTGTTGGCGTAGGCTACGCCGCTGATGAAATACAGAATATGCTCTGCTTCTTTTTCGTTGGTGTTTTCCAAGTTCAACACCACCATGTGGCGCTGGAGAAGCTCATCGGCAATCACCCACGCGTCTTCTTTAAAACTATTCGGTCGAAACATAACCACCTGAAACTGCGCTTTCGCATTGATATTTAACACCCGCCCACCACTGGTCTCACGGCGGGAGGCATAATCGGAAAAGGAGACAGAATTGGAACGCCTGGAATCATCAAAGCGGCTCCTACCGCGGCCCACGTCCTCTTCTTCCTCTTCTGGTTCATCGTCGTAATACTCTTCGTATTCATCCTCCGGCGGATTGATCATCCGCTGGAATCTTTCGACTAATCCTGCCATGAAGCTTACCTCCTAAAGAAATCTTTATTCAGCGCTGGGGATACGCCCGCTTGCCAAAAAGCGAGGATCCCACCCGCACCATGGTGGCACCACAGGCAATCGCTTCCGGAAAATCGGAGGACATACCCATGGATAAACAGTTCATAGATACATTATCCATTCTTTTTACCGCTATGTCAACATAATATTGCCGTACAGCGGAAAAATACCTGCAAATCGACGCCGTATCTTCGCAGATGGGAGGAATTGCCATGAGACCTGCCACCTGCAGCCCCGGAAATGTGCGGATTTCGTCCACACATTCCAAAAGCGCTTCCGGAAGAACGCCGCCCTTGTTCTCTTCCCGGCCAATGTTTACCTCTACCAGAACTTTCATTTCCACGCCCTCTCGCTGGCACAGGCGGGAAATTTCCTTGGCAAGCTTGACACTCCCCACCGATTGAATACAGCTGACTTTTCCCAGCAGGTATTTCACTTTGTTGGTCTGCAGCTGGCCGATAAATTGCACGTCACAGTGCTCTTTGTCTAAGGCGTCGTATTTCTCCAAAAGCTCCTGCACACGGTTTTCCCCCACGCAGGAAAGGCCTTTGCCAATGGCGTGGTTGATCACTTCCACGGGCACGGTTTTTGTGGCGGCGAGCAGAGTGATCTCCTCTGGACTGCGGCCTGCCTTGACAGCGGCTTGGGCTATTTCTTCCAAAATGCGCGGGTAGTTCTCATCGAAGTTTGCCTTGCGTTCATCGAACGATTTTTCCATCATAGAGATCCGTCCCTTCTACCACCACTTGGTCATACAACTGAATGGTGGAATCTGTTACAAGCATCTGTTGTTCCGCCTCGGAAAGCTCTGTCTTACAAATGGCATACCCATTGACAGTGTGGTCGGTGAACACCTGCACAAATTCCAGCTGTCCCCCGTAGAGCACGTAGACGCCTCGCACATTTTCTTGCACGCGTGTCACTGTGTTTCCGTTTTCATCGGTGGTTGTGTATTCCACATCTACAAAACGCAGGGCATTCTCATTTACCAGCACGCCGGAATAGGTTCCCACCGTCACCTGCACCGTTTCCTGGCGCACCGACGCAATGTCTGCATTCATTTTCGAGCACTCAAACACCACTGCCGTTTTGCCGGAAGCTTCGTCTGTGTTGGTGGCCACCACAGTTGCGGGAATTGCCTCTGAGCTGGCAAAGGGAATATCCAGGGAGACATTCTCCACACCCTCCAGCCGAACCATATCATCCTCGTCCAGAACACAGGCCACATACCAGTTGAAGTTGCGGCAAATCTTCCCCACGGCGTCGCTCTGTTCGGTTTCATCCAGCTGCAAAAGATCTTCCACCTGGGATACGGTCAGGTCCTCCACCTGGTCCACATCCACAGCCGTTTCCAAACCATCCACAGAGCTTATAAAATACCCTGCGGCAGGGGCTGTAATGGTGCCAATGGTGCTGCCCGCCTGCCCCTGTAGGGCGTCCCGCTGACTTTCCAGAGAACTAATCCTTTGAGAAAAATCCTCGGGTGTTTCCTCGCCGGTAATCAGCTGCCTTCGGGAAAGCGCGGTTTGCAGCTCCTCCTTTAAGGTAGTGAGGTCGGAGAAATTGTTTTGATTGATTGCCACGGAAATTTGATCCACCGCCGCATAAATCTGATCGCTGAGCATGGTGGGGTTTGCCACAAAGAAATCTGCCGGTTGGGAAAGCGCCTGCAAGTTCTCTATCTCCCGGTTGAGACTCTCCACTTCCCCGTAAGCTGCGGCGTCGCTCTCTGAAGCGAAGATGTCCGCAATGACCCCGCCAGTGGAGACCCGGGTGCCGTCCCCCACCCGATAGCTGAGAACTCCGTTGTAACTGTCCTCCACCACCGTTTCATTGCGAATGACAAATCCATCCACCTGCAGGACGTCGGAAACTTGACCGTACATGGCCGTTTCCGTTTTCAAGCTCTGGTGTGTGGCCATGTACCCTTGATACCCCACATACAGCAGCAGCAAAAAAGCCAAAGCCAGAGCGGCAATTTTGCGGATTTTTTTACTGTTCAACGGCTTCGCCTCCCCCCACATGCCACTGACGCAGCAGGCGCAAACTTTCTTCCAACAAGCCTTCTTCCTGGCCTTCCCAATCGTCTACATAGAGAAACGCTGCGTTCTTTTCCCGGGAAAACCAGGTGATCTGTCTTTTAGCGTAGCGCCTGGTTTCTCGTTTCAGATTTTCCACGGCCTCTTCCAGGGAAACCTCCCCGCGAAAATAGGGAAACAGTTCTTTGTATCCAATTGCCTGAGCAGCCGTGGGAATGCGCTGCGCTTTCTGACAGCGCAGGTAAAAGGCCTGGGCTTCTTCCAAAAGCCCTTGTTCCAGCATGTGATCCACCCGACGTTCAATGCGGCGGTACAACTTCTCCCGGTCTCGGAAGCTTAGGCAAAGCATTCCGTACCGATAGGGAGACTCCGCAGTTTGGGAGCGCTCCGCTTGGGCGGAAAAAGGTTCCCCGCAAAGCTGAATGTACTCCAGGGCCCGGATCACCCGTTTTACGTTGTTGGGATGAATCTCCTGGGCGCTTTTGGGATCCAGCTTTTGCAGACACTGGTACAGGGCCTGAGGACCGCATGTCTCCGCCTCTTGGAACAGACGCTGCCGCAAGGCTTCATCCCGGCCGCCTTCCTCAAAGGAAAACCCTCGCAGCAGGGATCGGGCATACAAACCTGTTCCCCCTACCAGAACGGGCAAGTGGCCTCGATCATGGATCTGCCCAATGGTGGAGGAGGCCATCTGTACGTAGTCGGAAACGCTGAAGGGCTCCTCCACCGGGAGAAAGTCCACCAAATGATAGGGGGCTGCCTCCCGTTCTTCCCGGGTGGGCTGGGCGGTGCCAATGGGAAGTCCCTGGTAAATTTGCATGGAATCGCAGGAGACAATCTCTCCCTGCAGCCGCTGACAGAGCTGCAATCCCAGAGCGGTTTTCCCCGTGGCGGTGGGACCCACCACAGCGGCCACAGCTATTTTCTTATCACTGTACATGCAATTTCACCCCCGCCCAAACTGCCGCTCCAGATCACGGCGGCGAAGCAGAATGTACACGGGCCGGCCGTGAGGGCAGTAACGAACTTCCGGGTTCCGCTCCAACTCCTCTGCCAGGGAGATCATTTCCTCTTTGGAAATGGAGTCTCCTGCTTTCATGGCCGCGCGGCAAGCCACATTGTGATAGACCCAGTCCATGTGCTCCGTGGTCATCCTGTGTTTCAGGGAGGCAAGATAGCCGGCAATTTCCATGACGGCTCCGGCAGCGTCGCCTCCGTCCAGCAGCAGGGGCGCTGTGCGCACTAAGACCGTTCCGGAGCCGAAGTCTTCCACCTCAAATCCCACTTGGGAGAGCTCCTCTAAATGGCCGAGTACCGCAGAGTATTCCTCTTTATCCAAGGTGACCGTCACAGGCTGCAGCAGAGTTTGCGCTTCTCCACCGGCATTCTCCCGTTTCAGGCGCTCATACAGCAGGCGCTCGTGGGCTGCGTGTTTGTCGATAAACATGAGCTCTTCCCAACTGTATTGGACGATCAGGTAAGTGCCAAAGGCCTCTCCAATGATGCGGGAGTGAAATTCTCCCAGAGAACTTTGGGGCTTCGTGGATGCAGGCTCTCTCTCTGGGGCAGGGGGCGCTTCCAGGGGCTTTTTTGGAAGGGAGGGCGCTAGTGGAGGGGAAATGGGTTCGGTTTTGGAAGTTTTCGGAATGGGCTCGGCCGTCGCAGGTTCGGGCCGAACTTCCTGGTCCAGCATCCGGTCCACCAAACGGGAGAAAGATGGCTCCTTTTCCGGCCGCTTCTCACTGTCCTGCAAAAGAGACACCGGCCGTGATGCAGGAACCGGCCGGGCTGCAGGAATCGAAACCGCCGGCTTAGGCTGCGGTTTGGGAGGGTCCGGCTGCAGGCGCAGCTGCTCCTGCCGTTCTGGAACGGGAGCGTACGGAGACACTGGAGGTTTTTTCCATTCCATCACCTTGGGGCGGTCCCCAGCCTGAAGAGCCGACTTCACCCCATGGTACACCACGTCAAAGATGGGACGCTCGTTGACAAAACGCACTTCCATCTTCGCGGGATGCACATTGACGTCTACTGCACTGAAGGCCAGCTGCAGATGGAGCACACAGGCGGGGAACTTCCCCACCATAATGGAGCCCTTGTAAGCCTCCTCCAAGGCGGCCATAGCGGTGCGGCTGCGCACGAAACGGCCGTTGATAAAGAAGTTCTGCATGCTGCGGTTGGGGCGGCTGGAGGTGGGAGCACTGACACAGCCCCACACCTTCACATGATCTAAGGTGTAGTCCACGGGAATCAGCGCGGAGGAAAACTCCCGGCCGTACACGGCGTAAATGGTGGAAGAGAGCTTTCCGTCTCCCGGGGTGTGCAGCTGCTCCTTTCCGTCTCGAATAAAGCGGAAGGAGATCTCCGGGTGGGAGAGGGCCAGCTTGTCCAAGATGCCCGCCACCGCGTTGCCTTCCGTGGCGTCTTTTTTCAAAAACTTCATGCGGGCAGGTGTGTTGTAAAAAAGGTCCCGCACCAGGATCGTAGTTCCCTGGGGACAACCGGCCTCTTCTAAACGGCCTTCTTCTCCCCCACCGCAGAGGTAACGCACCCCCGTTTCTGCGCCGGCAGCCCGGGTCAGCATTTCCACATGGGCCACCGCGGAAATGGAAGCAAGGGCCTCCCCGCGAAATCCCAAGGTGGCAATGGAATTTAAATCGTCCTCCAGAAGCACCTTGCTGGTGGCGTGGCGCAGAAAGGCCGTGGGCACATCCTCTGGGGCAATGCCGCAGCCATTGTCCGTCACCCGCATAAATGTGACGCCTCCCCGGCGGATTTCCACCGTGATCACGGTTGCTCCCGCATCCACAGCGTTCTCCGCCAGTTCCTTAATAACGGAAGAAGGGCGGTCTACCACCTCTCCAGCGGCAATCAGCTCCGCCACCTGTTTGTCCAGCACTTGGATTTTTGGCATATCCCTGCCTCCTTCCAAAGGAAAATAAAAGCTATCGTCGATACTCCATGGGAGTAAAGCGGATGCCGTCCTGCATCTGCTCCTCTCCCTTGTCCCGAAATCCCAGCCTGTGGTAAAAGCCAACCGCGTAGGGAGAGGCGTGCACGGTAACAACCGGTTGGGCGGTCTCTGTCAAAAGGGTGTGCCATAAAGCGCGGCCCACCCCCTGCCGATGGCGATCCGCCCTTACAAAGAGCAGGCAAATGTGGCCGCCTCCTGGACGAGCTGCCAGAACGCCAGTCAGAGTGGGGCCGTCCCAAGAGGCCCATCCATCCAGCGTCAAAAGGCCTTGCCGGTCTCTGAGGAAGGCTGCGAAAGACTCCACCCCTTCCGGCGGATACACCGGCGCTTCAAACTCTTGAAATACCTGCCACACCAAGGCGGCGGTCTGGTCCCATTCTTGCGCCTGCAGTTTCCGGATTTCCATGGCCTCTCCTTTATTTCAACATGCTGCACAGCTCGAACAAGGTGTTCATGCATTGAATGGGCGTCAGGGCGTTGACGTCTAAGCTGCGCAGTTTCTGCAGCACCTGGCCGTCTACGGAATCCATCGTCAGCTGCACGGGCTCCTCGGAAAAGCGGTGATGAGAGGTCCTCTGGGCCTCTGCGCCCCCCTGTTCCAACTCCGCCAGCACCTGCTTGGCCCGGCGGATCACTTTATCGGGAACACCTGCCAGCTTGGCCACTTCAATGCCAAAGCTATCGTCCGCACCGCCCCGCACAATGCGCCGCAAAAAGGTGATGTCGTCCCCCCGCTTTTTTACGGCAATGTTGAAGTTTTTGACCCCGGGCAGGATATCCTCCATGGCGGTGAGTTCATGGTAGTGGGTGGCAAAGAGAGTTTTGGCTCCCACCAGCTTTTTATCGTGCACATACTCCAACACTGCCCGCGCAATACTCATGCCGTCAAAGGTGGAGGTGCCCCGGCCGATTTCATCAAAAATGATCAAACTGTTTTGGGTGGCGTTTTTCAGAATATCCGCCACCTCCGCCATTTCAATCATAAAGGTGGACTGCCCTGCGGAAAGGTCGTCGGAGGCGCCCACCCGGGTGAATACGCTGTCCACAATGCCAATTTCCGCCACAGCCGCGGGAACAAAGCAGCCAATTTGCGCCATGATGGTGATGATGGCGATCTGCCGCATATAGGTGGACTTGCCCGCCATGTTGGGGCCTGTAATAATGGCCACCCGGTTGTCGTTCATGTCCATATCCACATCGTTGGGCACAAAGGGCGTATCGTGGAGCAGAGCTTCCACCACCGGATGGCGGCTGTCTTTTAAGTACAGTTTTCCGCTGAGGTTGATCACCGGACGGGTGTAGTCGTTCTTGCGGGACACCACAGCAAAGGAAGCCAGCACATCTAACGTGCCCACCGCCTTGGCCGTGGCCTGCACCCGGGAAAGCTGCGCGGCCACCTGCTGGCGCACCTCTTCAAAAAGGCGGCTCTCCATGGAAATGGATTTATCGTGGGCGCCCAAGATGCGGTTTTCCAGATCCTTCAATTCTTGGGTGATGTACCGTTCCCCGCCTGTAAGGGTCTGCTTGCGGATGTAGTCCGCTGGCACTTGATCCTTATAGCTGTTGGACACTTCAATGTAGTATCCGAACACCCGGTTATAGCCCGTCTTCAATTTGGGGATGCCGGTGCGTTCCCGTTCCCGGGCTTCCACAGCGGCAATCAATTCCCGGCCTCCGTTCATGTCGCGCTTGACTTCGTCCAGCTCCGGGCTGTAGCCCTCCCGGATGATGCCCCCCTCCCGGATTGTAAAGGGCGGATCGTCCACAATGGCGGAGGAAATCAGCTGCTCCACATCTTCCAAACCGTCTATCTCTTGGAAGATCTGCCGCAGCAGTGTGGACTCACAGGAGGCCAGCAGAGATTTCAGCCCTGGAAGCCGCTCCACAGCCGCAGCAAGAGAACGAAGCTCTCTCCCGTTAGCGGAGCCGTACACAATCCGCGTCATAATGCGCTCTAGGTCAAAAATTCCCGTGAGCTGTTCTGTGACCTGGTCCAACAGCTGTGGGTTGTCAAAAAGCTCTTCCACGGCGTTCTGCCGGCGGGTGATGCGTGCAGGGCTCAACAGGGGCTGTTCCAGCCAAGACTTGATCATCCGCTTGCCCATGGCGGTTTTCGTGCGGTCCAGCACCCATAAGAGAGAGCCTTTCCGCTCTTTGTTGCGCAGTGTCTCTGTCAGCTCCAAATTCCGGCGGGCGTTTAGGTCCAAGCTCATGACGGCGGCTTCCCCTTCCAGTTCCACCTCGTTCATGCGCTCCAACCCTGTAATCTGCGTGCGGCCTAAATAGTCCAGCAGCGCGCCTAAGGCCAAGAGCGTCCAAGGCTTGGAGGAGAGTGCGGAAAGAGTCCCTTCCCCAAACTGCCGGAGCACTGCCCCTTGGGCCTGGGCTCGGTCCCTATACAAGTCTGCATCCAAGCACTCCACGGAGGCCTGCAGCCTTTCCTGCACAAAATCCCGGAGCTCCGTCAAATCCAACGCGTCGGGATTGAGAAGAATCTCGCTGGGGTTGTACCGGGCCAGACGGTCTTCTACTAAGTGGCACAAACTCTCCCGATCGGGCGCGGACAGCTGGTCCCCGTGCAGTTCCCCTGTGGAAACATCGCCGAAACAGATCCCCATGGCAGTGTCCCCGTCCCAGCACAGAGAGCAGAGATAGTTGTTGCGAGACTCGTCCAGCATGCTGTTCTCCAGCACAGTGCCGGGGGTGATGACGCGGATCACATCTCGTTTCACCAGGCCTTTCGCCAGCTTGGGGTCCTCCAGCTGCTCGCAAATGGCCACCTTGTAGCCCTTGGCAACCAACTTGGCAATGTAGCTTTCCGCACTGTGAAAGGGCACGCCGCACATGGGGGCCCGCTCTTCCTGGCCGCACTCCCGCCCGGTGAGGGTAAGTTCCAGCTCCCGGGAAACGGTCTTGGCGTCGTTGAAGAACATTTCATAAAAATCGCCAAGGCGAAAGAAAAGTATCGTGTTAGGATACTTTTCTTTCATCTCAAAATATTGTTTCATCATTGGGGAATAATCCGCCATTGTTACGTATACCAGCCCTTTCTATGTGCAGAACGCAGGGAATGTTCTGGGAGCCTTCTGTGTTGTCTCAGTGGCAGCCGGCGCAGCTGGAGCAGTTTCCGCCGCAGGAAGCCGCGTCGTACTCACAGGTATCCGGGTCTTCTCCGTCCGCGCACAGGCCGATAATGCCCGTAATCTGCTGCAGCAAGGCGTCAAACTCATTCTTGGCGTCGTTGTACTGGAGCATGTGCTCGTTTTGCATGATCTGCTCATACACAGCGCGGAACTCCTCATTTAAGCGGCGCAGGGTCTCGTCGTTGCGCTCCTCTTTCTGCGCCTCGTTGCTGATGGCCATGCGCTTCAAGTTGAACTCGCCAATGGCCTCCTGCAGAGCCTGGTCCTCGTCGCTGGCCTGGCGGGCAGCCACCATGGCAATATAGCGCTCGTCGTTCTGCAGGGCACGGCCCAATTCTCTTGTCAGTTCGATGATATCCATTGTAATTTCTCCTTGTGAATTATATTTGAACTTTCTTAAAATATTGTAAAAAGCATCACTGCTTCTTTTGATTGGTTCTCTTGGCCCGGCGGCG
>CAJFEW010000026.1 GCA_904374805.1 uncultured Neglectibacter sp. | reverse complement strand
TTCTTCAGAAACTTGCTTTTCTTCATAATTTCAACCCTCTTAAATTTTAGATTCTCTCAGGGCTTTTTCCCTGGGAGTTGAAGTTATCTATACACTGCCCTTTGCAAAAGAGGGCCCCAGCAGGCCCGGAAAATGGGGAAAAGAGTGTGGGAGGAAGAAGTGGAGGGTTGAACATTCCCCTTGCCAGAGGGGCTTGTGGGGGAAAAGAGGGGCGTTGGAGGGGCGGTTATGAGAAGAGGTGCTTTTCGCTTTTTTAGTTCTGAGAAAAAAAGGATAAAACAAAAAACCTTGGCAAATACTACTCTCACGAAACCAAGCCGCGCAGGGCACGGCAGGAATTTTGGGAGGAATGGTATGAAAGCCACAGGTATAGTCCGACGGATCGACGACCTGGGAAGGGTGGTCATCCCCAAAGAGATTCGCCGCACGCTGAAAATCCGCGAGGGCATGCCCATGGAGATTTTCACCGATGTGTCCGGCGAGGTGATTTTGAAAAAGTATTCCCCGGTGGGGGAGATGTCCTCTTTGGCCCAGGCGTACGCAGAGGCGCTGGTGACGCTCACCGGCCAGGGGGCCGCTGTGTGCGACAACGAGCAGGTGATCGCCGTGGCGGGTCCTGCCAAACGGGAGCTGTTGCGAAAGCCTCTTTCTCCCCAGCTGGAGGAATTGGTGCAGGGGAAGGCCTCCTTTATCTCCACGGGAGAAAACACGCTGCCCATCGCCCAGGGCGCCCAGGGGGAGGCGGTGGCGGCCTTTCCCGTGGCGGCGGCCGGGGATCCCATGGGGGCCGTGCTGCTGGTGAAAGGGGAAAAGTCTCCGGGAAAACCAGGCAGCGAGGCTTTGGAAAGCGCACGGGCGGCCTCCCTGTTCCTGTCCCGGCAGCTGGAGGTGTAGGGCCTGCTGGGCCGCCGGCCGGGAAATCCCCAAACGGAGGCTGGTTTTCCCTGGGAAAAGGCCATTCTTCCGGGAGAAACCCCTTGATTTTCCTAAAATCCGGTGGTATAATAGCTATGGTATAGGATGGACGATGAAAGAGTGGGGCGACCCGCTCTTTTGTTTGCTTATGAAGGAAAAGCGAAAACGGCCGCCAGGCCGGGAAAGGACGGGAGGTATATGAGCGCTGCTCCCAAGAAAAAAGGAAACGTGGCCCACCGGGTCTGGGAACTGAGCGAACCTCTGGCCAAAGAGCTGGGGCTTTCCCTGTGGGATGTGCAGTTTGTCAAGGAGGGGGCTGAGTGGTTCCTGCGGGTGTTTATCGACAAGGACGGCGGCGTGTCCATTGACGACTGTGTGGATATGACCCACGCCCTCTCCCCTGTGCTGGACCGGGAGGATCCCATCCCCCAGGAGTACATGCTGGAGGTCTCCTCCCCTGGGTTGGAGCGGAAACTGACCCGCCCGGAGCACTTTGCCGCCTATGCGGGCCGGCCGGTGCGGATCCGGCTGATTCGGCCTCTGGAAAACGGGGTGCGGGAGCTCACAGGCCTGCTGCTGCGGACAGAGGAAACGGGAGAGCTGGAAGTGCAGCTGGACGAAGAAACCAGCGTCACCGTGGAAAAGAAAGAGTGCTCCTCCATCCTGGGGCTGGAGGACTGGGAAGAATAAACGTCAAGCAAAGGAGCGAGGCTGGACCATGGCAAAGAAGAAAAAGGAACCGGAAAAGCAGGGCAACGAGGAGCTGTTTTTGGCTTTGAACCTGCTGGAAAAGGAAAAGGGCATTCCGGTGGAATTTATGCTGGATAAAATCAAAAAGGCGATTTCCACTGCCTGCAAAAACAACTACGGCAACGAGGACGTGGACATTGACGTGGACCCGGAGAAGGGCGTGTTCAACGTGTACCTGCGCAAGGAGATTGTGGAGGAAGTCACCGATCCCAACCGGGAGTACCTGCTGGAGAAAGCCAAGCAGGTGGACCCCACCGCTTTCCCGGGCCGGTTTGTGCGCATTAAGCTGGACACCAAGCAGTTTGGCCGGGTGGCCGCCCAGACTGCCCGGAACATCATCCGCCAGGGCATTCGGGACAGCGAGCGCGGCCAGATGATGCAGGAGTTCCAGTCGAAGCACCAGGAGCTGGTCAGCGGCCTGGTGGAGCGCATCGACCCCCGCACCGGGGCCATCTCCCTGAAGATTGGCAAGGCGGAGGCCGTGCTGCCCAAGAACGAGCAGATCGGCGGGGAGACGGTGAAGGAAGGCGACTACATAAAGGTCTATGTGGTCGACGTGCGGGAGACGGAAAAGGGCCCCAAGGCCATTATTTCCCGGACCCATCCGGATTTGGTCAAGCGCATGTTTGAGACGGAGGTGCCGGAAATTTACGACGGCACCGTGGAGATCAAGGCCGTGTCCCGGGAGGCGGGTTCCCGCACCAAGCTGGCTGTGGTGAGCCACAACCCGGACGTGGACGCGGTGGGCGCCTGCATCGGCACCCGGGGTTCCCGTGTGTCGGAGATTGTGGAAGAGCTGGGCGGCGAGAAGATCGACATTGTGGAGTACAGCGACGACCCCAAGAAGTTCATCGGGGCGGCGCTCTCCCCGGCCACGGTGCTGTCGGTGGAAACGGCCGAGGACGGATCCCGCTCCTGCCGGGTGACGGTGCCTGACAACCAGCTTTCCCTGGCCATTGGCAACAAGGGACAGAACGCCCGCCTGGCCGCCAAGCTGACGGGCTGGAAAATTGACATCAAGCCGGAAAGCGGCTTTTACGGCGAAGAGGAATAAACCGGGGAGCAGCGGCCCCGAAGGGAGGAGGAGCGACCATGCGGCCTAAGAAGACACCGATGCGCATGTGCACCGGCTGCGGGCAGATGAAGCCCAAAAAGGAGCTGGTGCGGGTTGTGCGCGCCCCGCAGAAGGAGGGGGAGCAGGGCCAAGTCCCGCCCCCGGAGATCTCCTTGGATTTGACGGGGAAAAAGCCTGGGCGGGGGGCCTACCTCTGCCGGGACGCCCAGTGCCTGCAGCTGGCCCGCAAGGCCCGGCGGCTGGAGCGGGCCTTCTCCTGCAAGATCCCGGAGGAGGTCTACGACCGGATGGAAGAGGAAATCCGGGCGGCCCAAGAGGCGGCCCAGCCGCCCCAAGCTCCGCCGGAGATTGTCATCGAGGAAGAACCCTTGGGAAAAGGGGGCGCTTGACATGAAGCAGAACACAAGCCGGGAACGGCTGCTTTCCCTGCTGGGGCTGGCCCGGCGGGCCGGCAAGGTGGAGCCCGGCTTCGACGCGGCGACCACCGCCGCCAGAGAGGGGAAAGCCGCCCTGCTGCTGGCGGCGGGGGATATTTCGGAAAAGACCGTGAAAAACCTTCGCTACGAAGGGGACCGGGCCGGTATTCCCACGGTGCGGGTGCAGCCCCGCATGGAGGAATTGGGCCGGGCCTGCGGTGTGCGGGCCGGCGTGCTGGCCCTGACGGACCAGGGGTTTGCCAAAGCTGTGCAAGAGTTGGCGGAGGCCGTGACGGAAGAGAAGGAGGATCGTGCCCATGATGATTAAATACAGAGTGCGGGAAGTGGCCAAGGATTTGAACATTCCCAACAAGGATGTGCTGGACATTCTGGCCAAGTACTTTCCGGAGCCCAAAAAATACATGACGGCTTTGGAGGAGCCGGAGCTGGATGTGGTGTTTGAGACCTTCACCCAGCAGAACAGCGTGAAGAACTTCGACGACTACTTTGCCGCCCGGGAGGAAAAGAAAGCTTCCACGCCGGCAGAGCGTCCCCAAAACGGTTCCAAGCAGGAGGCCGCTCCCAAGCAGGAGCAGCCCCGGAAGACCCCGGCCCAGCCCCAGGGGCAAAAGCCCCGGGCGGAGAAGAAGCCCCAGGGGGGAGAAGAAGAGGCCCAGGCTCCCGCTTTGGTGAAGGAGCCCCAGCAGCCCACCCGCCGGGTGGTGGACACCCGTTCCTCCAACGTGAACATCGACAAGTACAACGAGAAGTACGACCAGCTGGCGGACCAAAAGGTGAAGACCCGCACGGACAACGTGGTGACCAAGCAGAAGTTCCCCAACCGGAACAACCAGCGCCGGGGCAACCAGCGCCGGGGCAAGCGGGAGACCGAGGCCGAGCGTCTGAACCGGATTGCCCGGGAGCGGGCCGCCCGGCACATGACCATTGAGGTGCCCGAGGAGATCACCGTCAACGAGTTCGCCCTGCGCCTGAAGGCGCCCGCCACCGAGGTGATCAAAAAGCTGATGGGCCTGGGCGTGTTCGCCACCATCAACGACACCATCGACTTTGACACCGCCGTGCTGGTGGCCGACGAGTTCCACGTGAAGGTGGAAAAAGAAGTGGTGGTCACCATTGAGGAGCGGATCATCGACGACAGCGAGGATGATGAGGCCAACCTGGTGCCCCGCGCCCCTGTGGTGGTGGTCATGGGCCACGTGGACCACGGCAAGACCTCCATTTTGGACGTGATTCGCCACTCCAACGTGACCGAGGGCGAAGCCGGCGGCATCACCCAGCACATCGGCGCTTACCGGGTGCAGGTGGACGGCCGGGACATCACCTTCCTGGACACCCCCGGCCACGCGGCCTTTACCACCATGCGCGCCCGAGGCGCCCAGGTGACGGACATCGCCGTGCTGGTGGTGGCGGCGGATGACGGCATTATGCCCCAGACCGTGGAAGCCATCAACCACGCCAAGTCGGCCGGCGTCTCCATCATTGTGGCCATCAACAAGATGGATAAGGAAGGGGCCAACCCGGAGCGGGTGAAGGAGCAGCTCACCGAGTATGAGCTGGTGCCCGAAGAGTGGGGCGGCGACACCCCCTGTATCCCCGTTTCCGCCCACACCAAGCAGGGCATCGACGACCTGCTGGAGATGATTCTGCTCACCGCCGACATGATGGAATTGAAGGCCAACCCAGACCGGGCTGCCAAGGGCACGGTTGTGGAGGCGCGGCTGGACAAGGGCATGGGCCCTGTGGCCACGGTGCTGGTGCAGAACGGCACCCTCCATGCGGGAGACACCATTGTGGCCGGCACCACCGTGGGCCGGGTGCGCTCCATGATGGACGACCGGGGCCGCCGGGTGAAGGAAGCCGGGCCCTCTGTGCCCGTGGAGATCACCGGCCTGGGCGACGTGCCCGTGGGCGGCGACATCTTCAACGCCGTCTCCGACGAGCGCCTGGCCCGGGAGCTGGTGGAGCAGCGCATCACCGAGCAGAAGGAAGCCCAGTTCAACGCCCAGACCAAGGTCACTCTGGATAACCTCTTCGAGCAGATGAAGGAAGGGGACATGAAGGAGCTGAAGATCATTGTCAAGGCCGACGTGCAGGGCTCTGTGGAGGCCGTGCGCCAGTCCTTGGAGAAGCTCTCCAACGAGGAGGTGCGGGTGCACATCATTCACGGGGCGGTGGGCGCCATCAGCGAGAGCGACGTGATGCTGGCCAACGCCTCCAACGCCATCATTGTGGGCTTCAACGTGCGGCCCGACCCGGTGGCGGAAGAGAACGCCAAGCGGGACGGGGTGGATCTGCGCCTGTACCGGATTATCTACGACTGCATCGAGGAGATCGAATCCGCTATGAAGGGCATGCTGGCTCCCAAATACCGGGAAGTGGCTTTGGGCAAGGCCGAGTGCCGGGAGACCTACAAGATCTCCAACGTGGGCATGGTCATCGGCGGCCACGTCATCAGCGGCAAGATCACCCGCAACGCCCAGGTGCGTGTGGTGCGGGACGGCATCATTGTGGCCGACGACAAGGTGGCCTCCCTGCGGCGGTTTAAGGACGACGTGCGGGAAGTGGCCGACGGCTACGACTGCGGCATCACCCTGGAGAAGTTTAACGACATCAAGCAGGGGGATATCCTGGAAGCCTACGAGATGGAGGAGTACCGGGAGTAAACCGCGAAGCGGCGTAAAAGTTTTTGATAAAACTTTTTTCAAAAAGTTTTTCCGGGCGTGGGGGGAACCCCCACGACCTTACACAGTGCGCAGCACTGGCAATAAAAAAGTAAGGGCAAGGCCGCACGCACCCGCAGGGTGATAGGCCGTGCCCTGGCCCCTTTCGGTGGGGCTGTGGCAGTGCGGAAGAGGTGCGGGCCCTTGTTTACAAGCTGCGCCCCAAGGGCAAGGCCGTAAGGCCCCGCCTTACCAACCGCAAACTTTTGAAAAAGTTTGATCAAAACTTTGATGCGCCTTCGGCGTTTACATGTTTTTCCACTTTTTTTGCAAAGGAGGCATCCCTATGCCTAGCTTTAAAATTGACCGCACCACCGAGGACATCCGCCGGGAGCTTTCCGCCATTCTGCGGGAGGTGAAGGACCCCCGGGTGAAGGATTGCCTTCTGAGCCTGGTGCGGGTGGAGGTCACCAACGACCTGTCCTACTGCACGGTGTATGTGAGCACTATGGAGGGCATGGACCGCACCAAAACGGCGGTGCAGGGCTTGAAGTCCGCAGCGGGGTTCATCCGCCACGAGCTGGGAAAGCGGCTCTCCCTGCGGCATGTGCCGGAGCTGCTGTTTAAGGCCACGGACTCCATTGCCTATGGGGCCCACATCTCCCAGCTGCTTCACGACTTGGAGCCGGAACAGGCCGGGGACGAAGACGCCCCCAGCCAGGAGGGTTGACCCATGTTGGACTGCGCCCAAACCGCCGCCCTGCTGCAAGGGTGGGACAAGATCTTGGTGATGAGCCACGCCTCCCCGGACGGGGACACCCTGGGGTCCGCCGCAGGTGGATTTTCTCTGCGCCGACCCGGTGCCGGAGAAATTCTCCTATCTGTTTGCGGGGCTGCCCCTGGGAGGCTTTGAGCCTGCCCATGTGATGACCGTGGATGTGGCGGATAAAAAACTGCTGGGCAAGCCCACCCAGGAGGGGTGGAGCTCCCAGGTGGAGCTGGCTGTGGACCACCACGGCACCCATGTGCCCTTTGCGCCCCAGCGCTGGGTGGAGCCGGAAGCCGCCGCCACCACGGAGATGATCTTTGCCCTGCTGGGAGCCCTGGGGGTGAAGATCACCCCCGCCATGGCGGACAGCCTGTACACCGGCTTGACCACGGACACGGGCTGTTTCCGCTACCGGAGCGTCACGCCCCGCACCCACCGCATTGCGGCGGACCTGCTGGAGCTGGGCGCCCAAAGCGGGGATATCAACCAGCGGATGTTTGAGAGCAAGGAGCGCATTGCCATGGACAGCCTGGCCTTTTCCAGCCAGGGCTTAGTGGCCATTTTGGAAGTGCCCTATAGCCTTTTCGCCCAGACAGGCGTGGAGGAAAACGACCTGGACGGCATCGCCTCCCTCCCCCGGGAGATCCAAGGGGTGGTGCTGGGCGTCACCCTCAAGGAGAAAGCCGACGGCAAGGTGAAGGTTTCCGTGCGGGCCAATCCCCCGGCGGACGCTTCCCAGCTGTGCAGCCGTCTTGGCGGCGGCGGCCATCAGGGGGCCGCGGGATGTTCCCTGGGCCAGGTGACCTTGGAGCAGGCTCGCCAAACCATGGAGCAGGCGTGCTCCCAGTATGTAAAAGAATTGGGACTATTGTAACTGTCACGCAGGGGCGGCCGGTGGGCGTGTCCCTGCGTTGCCATATAGATAAGGAGGAGTTAGCATGGACGAAAAGATGATTCAGGAGATCACCCAGAGGGGGCGGGACTTTTTAAAGTCCCAGGACACCATGGAGATGGAGCGCAATGGCCTGGAGGGCTATCAGACCGACCAAGAGCTGAAGCGTCCCCAGCCGCCCCTGGTGAAGGCCCCCATGACCGACAGCCCCATCGACCTGCCCCGGGATTTTGAGAACCTGGGCATGGAGGACAACCTGGTGCAGCTGCTGCTCAAGCGGAAGAGCAGCCGGGTGTACACCCAGGAGGACATGAGCCTGCTGCAGCTGTCCTTCCTGCTGTGGGGCACCCAGGGCGTGAAGGATATCCGAGGGAAGAGCTACGCCACCCTGCGCACCGTCCCCGCCGGCGGGGCACGGCACCCCTTTGAAACCTACCTGCTGGTGCGGCAGGTGGAGGGCCTGGTGCCCGGGATGTACCACTACCTGCCCATGACCCACCAGCTGGAGCTGCTCTCCGCCCAGGAGGACCCCCAGGCCCTGCTGGACTTTGCAGAGGAGAGCCTGTGCGGCCAGCGCTGGGCGGCCAAGGCCAACGTGGTGTTCTACTGGAGCTTTGTGCCCTACCGCAGCGAGTGGCGGTACGGGATTTTTGCCCACAAGCTGATCATGGCGGACGTGGGCCACGTGGGGGAAAACCTGTACTTAGCCTGCGCCGCGCTGGGCCTTGGCACCTGCGGCATCGGCGCCTACGACCAGGCGACGACCAGGCGTTGTGCGACAAGACCTTCCAGCTGGACGGGGAAGAGGAGTACATGGTCTACACCCAGACCGTGGGCACCGTCAAGGCCGAGGACGAGAGCAAAGAGAAGGCCTTCTACAGCTTTGTGGAGGAGCAGGGGCTGTAAGATGCGGCCTTTGCTCCCCTTGTGCATGGAGGGAGAACGGGGAGAACGGTGCGCGGCCACGCGCGGAAAGGAGCATGGATGAACGGCATTATCATACTGGACAAGCCGGAGGGCTTCACCTCCTTTGACGCGGTGGCGGTGCTGCGAAGGCTTTCTAAGGAGAAAAAGATTGGCCACACCGGCACCTTGGATCCCCTGGCCACCGGCGTGCTGCCCCTTCTGCTGGGCAGGGCTGCCAAAGCCCTGCAGTTTCTGCCCGACACCGATAAGGAATACCAGGCCTCCTTTCGGCTGGGAGAGCGCCGGGACACAGGAGATGTGACCGGCGCCCTGGTGGAGGAGAGCCAGGCTCCGGTGTCCCCAGAGACCCTGCAGGCCGTGCTGCCCGCCTTCCGGGGGGAGATTCTGCAAGTGCCGCCCATGTACTCCGCCGTGTCCGTCAACGGTAAGCGGCTGTACCAGCTGGCCCGCAAGGGCATAGAGGTGGAGCGGCAGGCCCGGCCGGTGACCGTTTCCCGGCTGGAGCTGCTGTCTTACGACCCCCAAACCCGGGAGGGGACCCTGCAGGTGGCCTGCTCCAAGGGCACCTACATCCGGGTGTTGATCGAAGACATGGCCAAAGCGGCGGGCTCCTGCGGCACTATGACCGCCCTGCGGCGCACCAGGGCCTGCGGGTACACCCTGGAGGAGGCACACTCCCCGGAGGAGCTGCAGTCTCTGGCCCAGGAAGGCCGTCTGGAGCAGGTCCTGCAGCCGGTGGAGAGCTTGTTTGCCGTCTATCCGGCGGTGCAGGTGAGCCCCGCCCAGGCCACCCGGTTTCAAAACGGGGGCAGCTTGGACCTGTGCCGGCTGCGGCAGGCGCCCCAGGAGGAGGGCCTGTGCCGGGTTCTCTCCCCCAAGGGGAGCTTCTTGGGGTTGGGAACAGTGGACCGGCAGGAGGGGCTGCTGCGGTTTGCCAAAGGTTTCACGGAAGGGGAGACGGCGTCATGAAAATTGTGCGAAGCCTGGAGGAGATGGGGGAAACCGCCCCCAGCTCCCTGGCTTTGGGAGCCTTCGACGGGCTCCATCGGGGTCACATGGCGGTGATTCGCCGGGCCTGCGCCCCTGGGGAGGGAGGCCGCCGGCTGCAGCCGGCCGTGTTCACCTTTTCCCGCAGCCCGGCCGGCAACAGCGCCGTGCTCACCGGCCGGGACAAGGAGCGCCTGCTGGAGGACGCGGGGGTGGAGGTTTTGTACTCCCTGGAGTTTTCCCAGGTGAAGGACTGGGAGGCGGAGGCCTTTGTGGAGCAGGTGCTGTTTGAAACCTGCGCCGCCCAGCGGCTGTGCTGCGGGGAGGACTTCCGCTTTGGCCGGGGCGCCCGGGGGGACACGGCGCTGCTGCAAACCCTCTGTGACCGCAGAGGCGTGGAACTTACGGTGGTGCCGCCGGTGAAAGAGGGCGGAGAGAAGGTCAGCTCCACCCGGATTCGGGCGGCGGTGGAGGCGGGGGACATCTCCCTGGCCAACCGGCTGCTGGGGCGGCCCTTCGGCTTTTCCCTGGAGGTGATTCACGGCAACCACATCGGCACAGGCCTGGGCACCCCCACCATCAACCAGGCCATTCCAGAGGGCTTTGTGCTGCCCCGGTTTGGGGTGTACGCCTCTTGGTGCCGGGTGGGGGGCGAGTACTTTTACGGGGTGACCAACGTGGGAGTCAAGCCCACGGTGGGCTCCGACCGGGTGCTGGCGGAAACCTGGATGCCGGAGTTCCAAGGGGACCTGTACGGCAAGCGGGTGCGCGTGTTTCTGCTGGAGTTTTTGCGTCCGGAAAAGAAGTTTGGCTCTTTGGAAGAGCTGAAGGCGGCCATTCAAACAAACGGGGAGCAGGCCAAAGAGGTGGCCGCCCAGGTGCCGCCCCCCTATTTTCCCAGCCGGCGGCAGGGGCGCTGCGCCGGGGAATCTCCCGCATAATTCCCGCAAACCACTTTACAAACCGCAAGGGGTATGCTAAAATAAGCAAGCTGCCCGCTCCTCGGATAAGGGAACACACCGACCCCTACCTGTGGACCGGGTGAATTTCAAGCGGCTGTCTGCCGCAGAAAAGGTGGAAGTAGTATGACAAAGACTGAAAAGACCGAAATTATCCAGAAGTATGCCCGTCACGAGGGCGACACCGGTTCTCCTGAGGTGCAGATCGCTGTGCTGACCAAGCGGATCAACGACTTGACCGAGCACCTGCGCCAGAACAAGAAGGACCATCATTCCCGCCGGGGCCTGCTGAAGATGGTTGGCCAGCGGAGAAACCTGCTCAACTACCTGATCAAGATCGACATTGAGCGCTATCGCGCCATCATTGCCGAGTTGGGTATCCGTAAGTAAGAAAAAAGCAGCGGGCTGTGACTGTGGGCCGTGGGGCCGGCGGGCACAGCCTTTCGCTCTTTTTAGACCTGGGGCGGCGCCTGTTTACCAAGCAAACCAGCTGGAAGCGTCCGGCCGGCTTGTTTCCTTGTTAAACAGGACCGCCTTTCTGAAAAGAACACCCGGAAGCGCCGGGAGCACCGGCCCGGGAGAAAGGAACGTGTTATGTTCGAGAATTTCAAAGTGTTCGAAACAGAGCTGGCAGGCCGCCCGCTGGTTGTGGAGACCGGCAAAATGGCCCAGCTGGCCAACGGCGAGTGCTTGGTGCGCTACGGGGACACCGTGGTTCATGTGGCGGCCACTGCCTCTGCCAAGCCCCGGGACGGCATCGACTTCTTCCCCCTCTCTGTGGACTTTGAGGAAAAACTGTACTCGGTGGGCAAAATCCCCGGTTCCTTTTTAAAGCGGGAGGGCCGTCCTTCGGAGAAGGCCACCCTCACCTGCCGGATGATTGACCGGCCCATCCGGCCCCTGTTCCCCAAAGACATGCGCAACGACGTGTCCATTGTGTGCACGGTGATGTCGGTGGACCAGGACAACTCTCCGGAGATTGCCGCGCTGATCGGCACCTCCATTGCCCTGTCCATCTCCGACATCCCCTGGAAGGGCCCCATCTCCGGGGTTTCCGTGGGACTGATCGACGGGGAGTTTATCATCAACCCCAACGCCGAGCAGCGCAAGGTCAGCGAAATGGCGGTCACGGTGGCCTCCACCGATGAGCGCATCGCCATGATCGAGGCCGGCGCCAACGAGGTGTCCGACGAGGACATGTACAACGGCATTCTGGCCGGGCATGAGGCCAACCAGAAGGTCATCGAATTTATCAAGGGCATCCAGGCAGAAATCGGCAAGGAGAAGTTTGACTACCCCTCCAACAAGCCGGAGCACCAGATGTTCCTGGATATCCGGGACTACGCCGAAGACGCGGTCCGGGCCGCTTTGGACACCGACGACAAGAACGTGCGGGACGAGCGGCTCAAGCCCGTGTATGAGGATGTGCACCAGCACTTCGCGGAGCAGTATCCCGACATGGAGGCCAAGATTGACGAGTGCCTGTATTTGACCCAGAAGTATGTGGTGCGCCGCTGGCTCTTAGACGAGCAGAAGCGGGTGGACGGCCGGGGCATGGATGACATGCGTCCCCTGGCCGCCGAGGTGGGCCTGCTGCCCCGCGTCCACGGGTCCGGTATGTTCACCCGGGGCCAGACCCAGGTGCTCACCGTGGCCACCTTGGGTTCCATCCGGGACAACCAGCTGCTGGACGGTATCGACGAAGAGGAGAGCAAGCGGTATATTCACCACTACAATTTCCCCTCCTACTCTGTGGGCGAGACCCGGCCCAGCCGTGGTCCCGGACGCCGGGAGATCGGCCACGGGGCTTTGGCCGAGCGCGCCCTGGTGCCTGTGATCCCCAGTGTGGACGAGTTCCCCTACACCATCCGGCTGGTCAGCGAAGTGCTGTCCTCCAACGGCTCCACCAGCCAGGCTTCCATCTGCGGCTCCACCTTGGCCCTCATGGACGCAGGCGTGCCCATCAAAGCCCCTGTGGCGGGCATTTCCTGCGGCCTGATCACCGAGGGAGACCGGTGGATGACCATGGTGGACATCCAGGGCATTGAGGACTTCTTCGGGGACATGGACTTTAAGGTGGGCGGCACCAAGAAGGGCATCACCGCCATCCAGATGGACCTGAAGATTCAGGGCCTGACCCCGGAGATGGTGAAGGAAGCTTTGGAGAAGACCCACAAGGCCCGCAACTATATTATCGACGAAATCATCTTGAAGGCCATTCCCGAAGTGCGGCCGGAGCTGTCCCCCTACGCTCCCAAGATGCTCTCCACCCAGATTCCCGTGGACAAGATCCGGGAAGTGATCGGCAGCGGCGGCAAGGTGATTCAGAAGATCTGCGCCGAGTGCGAGGTCAAGATGGACGTGGAAGAGGACGGCCACGTGTTCATTTCCGGCCTGGATCTGCAGAAGTGCCAGCGGGCTTTGGACATTGTGGACACCATTGTCAACGATCCGGAGCCGGGCTCCTACTACAACGGCCGGGTCACCCGGCTCATGGACTTCGGGGCCTTTGTGGAGATCGCCCCGGGGAAAGAGGGCCTGGTGCACATTTCCCGCCTGGATATCAAGCACACGGACAAGGTCACCGACGTGGTGAACGTGGGCGACATTGTCAAGGTGAAGGTGCTGGAGGTCGACGACAAGGGCCGCTTGAACCTGTCCCGCCGGGACGCCCTGATCGACCTGGACGGGGCTGTGCCGGAGAACGAGGTGGGCGACGGCCGTCCCCGCCGGGAGCACCGGGACCGGGACCGCAGGCCCCGCCGGGAGCGCCGGGAGTAATCGTCCCCAGGGCGACGAAAATTTGTCCGCCTTAAAAAAGGTGGCTGCATCCCCCTGAGACGGGTTTAGCAGCGGACCGAGCGGGCCACACCCCGCCTTTTGGAGCTTTTTCCAGGGAGGCCAGGGAGCCGCCGGTCACGCCTCTTTACACAACCCAAATAGGCCGGCGCCGCACCCCTGCAAGGTGTTGGCGCTGGTTTTTGTTTGGGGCGGCCCTGTTTTTGGAGTCCCCTCCAGAGTTTTCTGCGCCATCTGTATTGTTTTCGCCGCTTTCCTGTGGTAACATGAGTCTATATGGTTCTTTGAAAGGAGCGTTTTTCTATGACTTTCCCAGAGTATTTCCAGCAGGTGAAGGACCGGTTTCAGGGGGCCGACGTGTCCCAGGTGTCCGACCCCACCCGCATTCAGATCAACATCACCGGCCAGGCCGCCGGCACCTTCTATGTGGAGATCAAGGGCGGCAAGCTGGCCATGGAGCCCTATGAGTACCGCGACCGGGATGTGGAGCTCACCATTTCCGATGAGAACTTCTGGAAAATCGTCGAAAGAAAGCTGGATCCGGTGGCCGCTTTTACCTTCGGCAAGCTGAAAGCCCAAGGGGACCTGGGCAAGGCCCTGGAGCTGAAGAAGCTGCTCCCATGAGGAATTCCACCACATTCCCCGCCCCTGTGGAAAAAAAGGCCCTCATCGCCATGAGCGGCGGGGTGGACTCCTCTGTGGCGGCCCTGCTGTGCCAGCAGGCGGGCTACGATTGCCTGGGGGTCACCTTGGCCCTCACGGACAACAGCGACCGGGGCCAGCCGGAAGAGGAGTTTCCCGGGGCGCGCACCTGCTGCTCCGTGGACGACGTGGCCGACGCTCGCAGCGTGGCCTTCCGGCTGGGCATGCCCTTTTACGTATTCAACTTTAAAGAGGCCTTCCGCCGGGAGGTGATGGACCGGTTCGCCGCCGCCTACCAGCGGGGAGAGACCCCCAACCCCTGTGTGGACTGCAACCGGTATATCAAGTTCGGCAAGCTGATGCGCCGGGGGGAGGAGATCGGCTTTCCCTATGTGGCCACAGGCCACTACGCCCGGGTGGAGCAGGACCAGGCCACCGGCCGGTGGCTGCTGAAAAAGGGCCTGGATGAGAACAAGGACCAGAGCTATATGCTCTACTCCCTGACCCAGTGGGAGCTCTCCCGGCTGCTGCTGCCTTTGGGGGGGCTCACCAAGGAGGAAACCCGGGCCTTGGCGGAGGAGCACGGCTTTGTCAACGCCCGCAAGCGGGACAGCCAGGACATCTGCTTTGTGCCGGACGGGGACTACGCCGGGTTTATCCGCCGGTGGACCGGAAAGGAATTTTCCCCCGGGGCCTTTGTGGGCACCCAGGGGGAGGTGTACGGCGCCCACAAGGGCTTGATTCACTACACCGTGGGACAGCGAAAGGGCCTGGGGCTCTCCTTTCCCCAGCCCATGTTTGTGAAAGAGCTGGATGTGGAGAACAACCAGGTGGTGCTGGCCAAGGCCGAGGAGCTGTTCTCCCGAGAGGTGGTGGCCCGGGATATCAACCTGATCGCCGCCGAAAGTTTGGAGAAACCCTGGCGGGTGAAGGCCCGCATCCGCTACCGGCAGCAGGAGCAGCCCGCCACCGTGGTGCAAACGGGCCCCGACGAGCTGCACGTCACCTTTGACCAGCCCCAGCGGGCGGTGACCCCCGGGCAGGCTTTGGTGCTCTACGACGGAGACACCGTGGTGGGCGGCGGAAAAATTGTCCGGCCTTAGGCGCTGCCCCCAAGGGAGAGGAGGCCGGCTGTTTGCAGGGGGCACCCTCCCCTGACCCGGCAAAAACTAGGAAAGGACGGGGCCCAGGCCCCACACCCGAGAGTATGGAAGTAAAGGACGCGGAAATTTTGGTGGTGAAGGTGGGCACCTCCACCCTCACCTACGAAAACGGTAAAGTGAACCTGCGGCGCATGGAAGAGCTGTGCCGCACCCTGTCGGACCTGCAAAACGCCGGGCGGAAGCTGGTGTTGGTCAGTTCCGGCGCTATTGGGGTGGGCATGGGCAAGCTGGGCCTGCTCCAGCGGCCGGAGGAGACCGAAAAGAAACAGGCCCTGGCGGCGGTGGGCCAGTGCGAGCTCATGTTCCTCTACGACAAGTTCTTTGGAGAGTACAACCACACCGTGGCCCAGGTGCTGCTCACCGCCGACGTGGTGGATGTGCCCCGGGGCCGGGAGAACGTGCAGAACACCTTCCGGGAGCTTTTGTCCATGGGGGTGATCCCCGTGGTCAACGAGAACGACACGGTGGAAACAAAAGAGCTGGAGGGCAAGAACTTTGGGGACAACGACACCCTGTCCGCGGTGGTGGCGGGGCTGTGCGGGGCCCAAGGGCTTGTGATTCTCACGGACATCGACGGCCTGTACGACGGGGATCCCCGGAAGGACCCAGGAGCCCGGCGCATGCCCCGGGTGGAGGAAATCACCCCCCAGATCGAGGCTTTGGCGGGAGGGGCCGGCTCCAACCGGGGCACGGGCGGCATGGCCACCAAGCTGAAGGCCGCCAAGCTGGCAAGGGAACAGGGCATCCCCACGGCCATTGTCAGCGGCGCCAAGGGGGAGACCCTCTACCGCCTGCTGGAGGGCGAGGATGTAGGCACCCTGTTCCCCGTATAAAAGAGTGAAGAATTGTTTCTATAATAGAAACAACTGCAGCAGGCAGGCGCCCTGTTTCCCGTGTAAAAAGGTGGCAAATGTTTCTATGATAGAAACAGCTGCAGTGGGTGGGCACCTTGTTTCCCGTGTAAAAGGGCGGGGCGGTCCAAGTTCCGCGCCCGGCGTGGTGGGGAAGTTTTCCCAAAGCCCGCCGGACACTACACCACAAAAGGAGGCATTTTCTATGACCATCACCGAACTGGGCAAACGGGCCAAGGCCGCCGCCCGGGTTCTGGCCCACGCAGGCCCCCGGAAGCAGGCGGCCCTGCTCCGGGCAGGAGAAGCCCTCTGGGCGCGGCGGCAGGAGATTTTGGAGGCCAACCGCCTGGATCTGGAAGCCGGCCGGGCGGCGGGCATGTCCCAGGCCTTGCTGGACCGGTTGGCGCTGACAGAGGCCCGCGTCCGAGCCATGGCCCAGGCTGTGGAGGAGGTGGCCAAAGCCCCCGATCCAGTGGGCCGGGTGCTCTCCGGGGAGACAAGGCCCAACGGCCTGCGGTTGGAAAAGATCACCGTGCCCCTGGGGGTCATCGGCTTGATCTACGAGGCCCGGCCCAACGTGACCAGCGACGCGGCCAGCTTGTGCCTGCAGGCGGGCAGCGCCGTGATCCTTCGGGGTGGAAAGGAGGCCTTCCGCTCCAACCAGGCGGTGACCCGGATCCTCCGGGAGGCCCTGGAGGAGGAGGGGCTGCCTGGAGACTGCGTCCAGCTGGTGGAGGACACCAGCCGCCAGTCCGCCCAGGAGCTGATGGCCTTGACGGACTATTTGGACGTGCTCATTCCCCGGGGCGGGGCGGGGCTGATCCGCTCGGTGAAAGAGAACGCCCGGGTGCCGGTGATTGAAACCGGCGTGGGCAACTGCCACGTCTACGTGGACAAGGACGCGGACCTGGACATGGCCGCGGAGATTGTGTACAACGGCAAGACCTCCCGGCCCTCGGTGTGCAACGCCATAGAGACCCTTTTGGTTCATGAAGCGGTGGCGAAGGAGGCTTTGCCCCGGATTCGGGCCCGGCTGGAGGAAAAGCAGGTGGAGCTGCGGGGCTGTGAAAAGACCCGGGCCCTTCTGCCGGGGGTTGTCCCCGCCACCCAGGAGGATTGGGCCACGGAATACCTGGACTATATCCTGGCGGTGAAGGTGGTCTCCTCGCTGGAGGAAGCTTTGGACCACATTGCCCGGTACTCCACCGGCCACAGCGAGTGCATCGTCACGGAAAACTACACCGCTGCCCAGCGGTTTTTGGAAGAGGTGGACGCCGCCGCCGTGTATGTAAACGCCTCCACCCGGTTTACAGATGGAGGCGAGTTCGGTCTGGGGGCGGAGATCGGCATCTCCACCCAAAAGCTCCACGCCCGAGGGCCCATGGGCTTGGAGCAGCTGGTCAGCTACAAATTCCTCATTCGGGGCAACGGCCAGGTGCGGTGACAGGAAAAACCGTCCCAGGCCCCGCGCCGGCGGCGGGCCAAGTTTTTGGGGCACGCCCCTTCTTTGCACAAGAGCGCCGCCCTTTAGCCCCGGTGCGGCCGGGAAAGAAAAGCCAGCGCCCAGGGCGCGCCCGGCGGAAGCCGGCAGCCCTGGGCGGGGCGGGAGAGGCGGAAGGGGCCACTCCCTATAGGAGCAAAAAGAACAGGGCGAACAGCAGCTCGTTGTTTTTCTCCTCGCCGCTGAGCAGAAGCAGCAGGGCCAAAATCACCGTGCGCTCCTTGTCCTGAAAGAACACCCCCAGGGGGGACTCCTCCTGGGACGGCGCGGGCGAAGGCGCCGGAGGCGGCGGGGCCGGTTGTTCCGGCCGGGGCGCTTCCCGGGCAGGTTTCCGGGGAGGCGGAATGCGGGCCCGGGCCTGCATTTCCCGGGCCCGGCGGGCTGCCTCTTCCTGCAGTTTGTTCATGTCCAAATCCCCAGGCATGGCGCCCTCCTTTCTCACAGCAGCCCGGACAGGAGCCCGGAAAGCACGCCGCTCTCCTTGAGCAGGGGCAGCAAGCGGAGCATTTGCAGAATTTTCAGGGCCTCATCCACCTTGTTCTGGCGGGGCTGGCTCAGCAGAGGCCGCAGGGCCCGGAGCAGCCGGGTGGCGTCGTCCTCCTGGTTTACCTGGGAGAGCAGGGGGGCCAGCCGGGTGAGGGCCGTGAGGGTTTGGGGCGAAAGAGCGGCCAGGCCGCTGGAGGGCTGCTGCTGAGAGCCCGCCCCCAGGGCCCCCAGCAGGGCGGACAGGTCCGGTGTGCCGGCGGAGGACTCCTGGGGCGGGGCAGCGTCCTCCCCGCCCCCCAGCAGCTTTTGCAGCTGCCCCATGGTTTGGGGGTTGGAGAGGATCTGATTGAGCTGTTGGGTCAAATCGTCCATGGAAGGCTCCTTCTCCGGCGGAAGCGGTTATTTCCCCGGCTGGGGAGGATTTCCCAGCAGGCGCAGCAGTTTCTGAGCCTGGGGGGTGGCAAGCAGTTTTTGGGCGGCTTGGGGATCTGTAAGCACCTTTTGCAGGGCCTGGGCCTCGGTCCCCTGGGAGGGGACCAGGTGGGAGAGGTCGCCTTTTTGGGCGGCCTGTTTCAGGGCCTGGGGCGTGGTGCCCAGCCGCTGGGCACACTGCTGGAGCAGAGACTCCAGCTGGTTTTCATTGGGCTTGGAAGACGGGGTCATTCCCGTTTCCCCCTTTCTCAGGAAGTGGGGCCGTCACGGGGACGGTCCCACTTCCATAGTATGCGGCAGAGAGAAAAACATGACAGAGGAAAGGAAGGAGTGGACGTATGCGGATTTTAGTGGTGTCCGATACCCATGGCAGCGACAGCGACTTGCGCCGGGCCATTTTGGCCCAGCCCAAGGCAGAGCTGGTGATCCATTTGGGAGACGGGGAGGAGGAGTTCCTGCGGGCCAAACGCTCTTTCCCGGAAAAGATGTTTTTGGGGGTGCGGGGCAACTGCGATTGGGGCTCCGACCTGCCGGCTACGGGGGAATACGCCGTGGACGGGGTGAAAATTTTCTTCACCCACGGCCATCTGTACGGGGTGAAAAGCGGGCTGTACACCGCCGTCTGCGCCGCCCGGGAGCGGGGCGCCCAGGTGCTGCTGTTTGGCCACACCCACCAGCCCTACACCGATTACGACCAGGGGCTCTACCTGATGAACCCAGGCTCCCTCAGCGGGTGGGGGGCCGGTTACGGCACCTTGGATCTCACCCCTCAGGGAATTGTAACAAACCTTGTAAAACTGCCGTAAACCCTCCGGTTACGAGTTGACACGGCGCACAAAAAATGGTAATCTAGATCATAGAAATCTAAGCATTATACCTGAGCTCAAAGCTCGGGAAGGAAGGGGAAGATTTCCTATGACAGAATATGAAAGATGGTTGCAGCAGCCCCTGGACGATCCGGACCTGACCGAGGAGCTCCGGTCTATTCAGGGCCAGGAAGAAGAGATCAACGACCGTTTTTACCGGGACTTGGAGTTTGGCACCGGCGGCCTGCGGGGCGTCATCGGCGCCGGCACCAACCGGATGAACGTGTACACGGTGCGCAAGGCCACCCAGGGCCTGGCCAATTATCTGCTGAAACACGCCGACGGAAAGCCCCAATCTGTGGCCATTGCCCACGACAGCCGCAACAAGGGCGTGCTGTTTTCCCAGCAGTCTGCGGCGGTGCTGGCCGCCAACGGCATCAAGGCCTATCTCTATCCCCAGCTGATGCCCACGCCGTCCCTGTCCTTTGCGGTGCGGCATCTGGGGTGCGACGCGGGCATCTGCGTCACCGCCAGCCACAACCCCGCCAAGTACAACGGCTATAAGGCCTACGGCAGCGACGGCTGCCAGGTGACCGCCGACATGGCCGACGGCATTATGAACGAGATCAACGCCTTGGACATCTTCGCAGACGTGAAGAAGATGGACTTTGAAGAAGGGGTTCAGCAGGGGCTCATCGCCTATATTGGAGATGAGACCGTGGACGCCTTCTTGGACGAGGTGTACAAGGAGAGCCTGATCGACGACGCCAGCAACCTGAAGCTGGTGTACACCCCCTTGAACGGCTCTGGCAAAATGTGCGTCACCCGTATTCTGGACCGGATTGGCATCCAGGACATCACAGTGGTGCCGGAGCAGAGCGAGCCGGACGGCAACTTCCCCACCTGCCCCTATCCCAACCCGGAGTTCCGGGAGGCCCTGCAGAAGGGCCTGGAGCTGTGCGAGAAGGTGCAGCCCGACCTGCTGCTGGCCACAGACCCGGACTGCGACCGGGTGGGCATTGCCGTAAACCAGGGCGGCCAGTATGTGCTTATGACCGGCAACGAAGTGGGCATTCTGCTGCTGGACTTCATCGCCAAGGTGAAGAAGGAGCAGGGCAAGCTGCCTGCCCATCCCGTGGCGGTGACCACCATTGTCTCCACGGATATGGTGGACCCCATCGCCCAGGAGTATGGCGTAGAGCTGCGCCGTTGCCTGACCGGCTTTAAGTACATCGGCGACATCATCGCCGAGCTGGAGGAGAAAGAGGGCAATGCAGACAGCTACCTGCTGGGCTTTGAAGAGAGCTACGGCTATCTCTCCGGCGGCTATGTCCGGGACAAGGACGCCGTGGACGGCAGCATGCTCATCTGCGAAATGGCCTCCTATTACAAGCGCCAGGGCAAGACCCTGGTGGATGTGATGAACGAGCTGTATGAGAAGTACGGCTACTACCAGAACTCCACCCTGAACTTTGCCTTTGAAGGGGAGGACGGCATGAAGACCATGAACAACATCATGGACACCCTGCGGAAAAATCCCCCTGCAGAGATCGCCGGGACCAAGGTGGTGGGCCGCAGCGACTACCTGCTGTCCCAGGCCTATGGAGACAAGGAAGGCCCCATCGACCTGCCCAAGTCCAATGTGTTGGAGTACCGGATGGCAAACGGCTGCAAGCTGATTGTCCGTCCCTCCGGCACCGAGCCCAAGATCAAGATCTATCTCTCCGGCAAGGGCGCCACCATGGACGCCTCCCTGGAGGAGATTCAGAAGATGACCGACGCCGCTCCCGCCCTGCTGGGGATCTGAGACGCCCTAAAGCTGGGAGAAACCGGACGCATGCAAAGAAGGCTGTTGCCCCAGGCAACAGCCTTCTTTTTTGCGGAAGCCCCGAGGGGAAGTGAGGAGGCGCAGCCGGCTTTCGGCAGCGGGAGCTTTCCCTCTTTTCCCGCAAGCACAAAAGCTCCTTCGTAAAAACACGGTAAAAAAATCGTGAAATAGCCATTCCTTCTAGGGCAATCGCCGAAATTTAACAGAGCCCTAACAAATTCACAAAACCCCATTGCACTTTGATTTTTGATGGTGTAAGATGCGATACGTTGCAAAAAACGGGGCGTTGCCCCGAGGGTTATTACAAGGGGGCGCTGTGCTATGACCAAGGATATGACCGTGGGCTCTCCCATGAAGCTGGTGCTGAACTTTGCCATTCCCCTGATGTTTGGCAACCTGTTTCAGCAGTTTTACTCCATGGTGGACACCATCATTGTGGGCCGTTTTTTGGGAACGGGCCCTCTGGCCGCAGTGGGCTCCACCGGTTCGGTGAACTTTTTGATTGTAGGGTTCTGCGTGGGCGTGTGCTCCGGGTTCGCCATTCCCGTGGCCCAAAGCTTCGGCTCCAAGGACTTTAAGGAACTCAAGCGCTTTGTGGGCAACATATTGTGGCTGGCGGCAGGGTTCTCCTTGGTGATCACCGTGTGTACGGTGCTGCTGTGCCGGCCGATCCTCCAGTGGATGGACACCCCGGCGGACATTATCGACGACGCCTACAACTACATTGTGGTGATTTTCCTGGGCATTCCCACCATTGTGCTCTACAACGCCCTGGCCAGCTTGCTGCGGGCTTTGGGAGACAGCCGCACCCCGGTGGTGTTTTTGATTGTGGCCTCCCTGCTGAACATCGGCCTGGACCTGTTTCTCATTGTGGTGGTGCCTCTGGGCGTGGCAGGCGCCGCCTGGGCCACCGTGATTTCCCAAGGGGTGTCCGGCCTGGCCTGCCTGTTGTTCATCTGGAAAAAGGTGCCCCTGCTCCACGTGACCCGGGACGATCTGCGGTTTCGGCCCCTGTTTGCCCGCCAGCTGCTGGGCATGGGCCTGCCCATGGCTTTGCAGACTTCCATCACCGCCATTGGCAGCATTATGCTGCAAACCTCCGTCAATGGCCTGGGCTCCTCGGCTGTGGCTTCCATCACCGCCGGCAGCAAGCTGTACGCGTTCTTTGCCACCATCTTCGACGCCTTGGGCGTTTCCATGTCCACCTACGGTGGGCAGAACATCGGCGCCCGCAAGGGGGACCGCATTGCCCCTGGGCTGCGGGCCGGCATGCTCATTGGCAGTGTGTACTCTGTGGCAGCCTTTTTTGTGCTGCTCTTCTTCGGAGACACCATGGTCTTGCTGTTCGTGGATCAGGGCGAGCAGGAGATCATCCACCAAGCCTACCAGTTTATGGTGATCCAAGCCATCTTCTTCATCCCCTTGGCGGGGGTGAACGTGTTCCGCCTGCTGATTCAAGGCATGGGCTACAGCAAGCTGGCCGTGTTTGCAGGGGTGTTTGAGATGGTAGCCCGGGGTGTGTTCGGCCTGTTTGTGGTGCCCCACTGGGGATTCCTTGCCGCCTGCTTTGCCAGCCCCGTGGCCTGGGTTATGGCGGACTGCTTCCTGATTCCCGCTTACTGCAAGGTGATGAAGCACGTAAAACAATTCGGCTCCTAAAAGGGGGGTTGCACCCCAGGCAAGCCGCCTTCTTGCCTGCGGCAAGGGCGGGGGGGTGCACCCCGGGCGAGCCGCCTTCTTGCCTGCGGCAAGGGCGGGGGGTTGCACCCCGGGCAAGCCGCCTTCTTGCCTGCGGCAAGGGCGGGGGGTTGCACCCCAGGCAAGCCGCCTTCTTGCCTACGGCAAGGGCGGGGGGTTGCACCCCAGGCAAGCCGCCCTCTTGCCTGCGGCAAGGGCGGGGGGTTGCACCCCGGGCGAGCCGCCTTCTTGCCTGCGGCAAGGGCGGGGGGGTTGCACCCCAGGCAAGCCGCCTTCTTGCCTGCGGCAAGGGCGGGGGTTCCGTTCCTACAGCTAGGTGGGAACACGCGAACGTGCATGGAAAACCCACATCACTTGCACGCCTAGCGGCGGGGAGGAGTTGTCCGTTCTTAGGACTCGTTGCGGGGGAGGCCTCCCCCGCACCCCCCGGGAGGGGGCTGTGCCCCCTTCCAACCCTCCTGAGGGGGCTCTGCCCCCTGGACCCCCGAATGGGGGGAAGTATCCCCCCTATCCCCCTTATCAGCGGGACACTCCAGCGCGGAGAAAAAATTTTGCCCAGGCCTTTTTAAGGCCTGGGCAAGTTATCAACACAGATCCGTGACCGGGGGGCACCTCGGGCAAGCCGCCTTCTTGCCTGCGGCAAGGGTGAGAGATGAAACCCATCGGCCAGGCGGAAACACGCGAACGCGCGCTGAGGACTCACACCGCCCGAGCGTCAGCGAGCGGCCCTAAGCGCGAAAGTAAGTTCTTTGCCAAGCTTTCTTTCAAGAAAGCGGGGAGGTTTCGAAGAGGATGCCCAGGGTGTTGGGACCGCAGTGGGAGGCAATGGTGCAGCTGGCGTTGGTCACGTGGATTTCCCGGAAATCCATCACATCCTCTACGGTTTTGCGGACCAGCTCCACATAGGAGGGGTCAATGGTGGAGTAGGTGATGAACAGGTGATCCCGCTTCACGTTGGGATATTGGGCCAGCTTGTCGCGTACATACTGGGGCAGAACCTTTTCCAGGGTGCCCCGGTATTTTTTTCCCACATGCATGGAGCCGTCGGTGTTGTCCACCTCGATGCAGGGCTTCAAACGCAGCAGGTTGGCGCCAAAGGCCACCACAGAGGAGCACCGGCCCCCGGCTTTCATAAATTCCAGGGTGTCCAAGATAAAGCTGGCGTGGCAGTGAGGGACAATTTGCTCCATGGCCTGGGCGATTTCCGCTGCAGACATGCCCGCCTGGATCCGGTCCCCTGCCTCCAGCACCTGCAGGCCAATGCCGGTGGACAGGCTGCAGCTGTCAATGGGGAACACGTGGCCGGCCAGCTCCGGTTCCCGAGAGGCCAGCACGCAGTTCTTTTGAGCGCTGGAAAGGGCCCCTCCCAGGCAGAAGTGGATCACATCGTACCCCTGTTCCACCCAGGGCCGGAAGTAGTCGGCGTATTCCCCCACGTTGATGGCGGCGGTCTGCGGTAAGGTCTTGCGGTCATAATAGGCCTGGTAAATCTGGTCCACGTGAATGTCCACATTGTCCTGGTAGTCCTTCCCCTCCAGCAAAATGTGGAAGGGGTAGTAGTGCACGTCGTACCGGGCCTTCAGCTCTTCGCCCAGGTCGCAGGTGCTGTCTGCGCTCAAAATCACTTTCCGTTGTGCCATAATACAACATCCTCTCTCCAAATGTTCCTGCAAGCGCCTCTTCGGTGGGCACGTGCAGGCAGGGGGCTTGGCAGCGTCCCCTGTATATCCCTAGGCCTGTCCGTCCCCAAGACGGACAGGCCTTTGGCATCTGATTTGCCGGGACCCCGGATGGTCCAACCTTACGCCTGTGCAGGCGCCGCCGCCGGAGCCTTCCCCGAAGCAGCTTCCTCCCGATCCCGCTGCTGCTCCTTGGCCACAGCCAGCATCAGCTTGCTGGGGTTTTCCGGGGTTCCTGGAGGCGGGGGGGAAGGTTTGTAAAACCTTCCCTCCCAACTTTACGCCTGTACAGGAGCCGCCGCCGGAGCCTTTCCCGAAGCGTCTTCCTCCCGCTCCCGCTGCTGCTCTTTGGCCACAGCCAGCATCAGCTTACTGCGGTTTTCCGGGATTCCTGGAGGCGGGGGGAAGGTTTGTAAAACCTTCCCTCCCAACTTTACGCCTGTGCAGGCGCCGCCGCCGGGACTTTCTCCGAACCGGCTTCTTCCCGGTCCCGCTGCTGCTCCTTGGCCACAGCCAGCATCAGCTTAATGCGGTTTTCCTGGTTTACCTGGGTGGCGCTGGGGTCATAGTCAATGGGCACAATATTGGCCTGGGGATAGAGCTTTTTCACCTTGCGGATCATGCCTTTGCCCACAATGTGGTTGGGCAGGCAGCCAAAGGGCTGGGCGCACACCACGTTGCCGTAGCCGCTCTCCACCAGCTCCATGGCCTCCGCTGTGAGCAGCCAGCCCTCGCCCATTTTGCAGCCGTAGCCGATGACCTTGCCCGCCAGGGCTTTCAGGTGGGCGTAGGGGGCCGGGGCTGTAAACTGGGGGAACTTCTTCACTGCGGCGATCAGATCGGTTTCATACTTGGTAAAGTACCACTTGAGCAAGGTGCACACCTGCTTTTTCGCCTGGCTGCCCCCATAGAGCTTGATGTCCTCCAGCCGGTTGTCCACCTTGAAGATCATAAAGGACAAGATGCCGGGGACCATCACCTCGCAGTCCTGCCGGAATAGGAAGTCCTCCAGGTTGTTGTTGGCCAGGGGGGAGTATTTCACATAGATCTCCCCTACCACGCCCACTTTGATTTTTTCCACATCCCGCCGGGGGACGTCGGCAAAGGATTGGGCGATCTGCTGGAAGTACTCCCGCACCTCCCGCTGGGAGAAGGCCTTGCCCTCTTCAAAAAGCTTGGTCAGCTTCTGGGTCCAGGTGTCCACCAGGGCGTCGCTGGTGCCGGGGGTGACCTCGTAGGGCTTGGTCTGGTTTTTCAGCAGCATCAGCAGGTCCCCGTAGGTCAGGGCGGCAATGGCCTGGCGGATCATGGGCAGGGTGATCTTAAAGCCGGAGTTGGACTCCAGGCCGGACAGGTTCAGAGAGATCACCGGGATAAAGTCCAGCCCGTCCTTTTTCAGGGCTTTCCGCAGCAGGTGGATGTAGTTGGAGGCCCGGCACCCGCCGCCGGTTTGGGTCATGATCAGGGCCACCTTGTGCAGGTCGTACTTGCCGCTGTGCAGGGCGTGCATCAGCTGGCCGATGGACAGCAGTGCCGGGTAGCAGGTGTCGTTGTGCACGTATTTGAGGCCTTCATCCACAATCTCCCGGCCGGTGGTGCGCAGCAGGTCCACATGGTAGCCGAAGCTTTCCAGCACGTTTTTGATCAGCTCAAAGTGGATGGGCGCCATGTTGGGGGTGATGATGGTGTACTCTTTTTTCATCTCCCGGGTGAATTCCACCCGGTTTTGGTTGTCGGACATAGGGAAACATCTCTCCTTTCCCGTCTTTCCCAGGCGGGAAAGACGTGTAAGGACACACCTTCGGTGTGCCACCCTACTTTCTTGAAAGAAAGTAGGCAAAGAACTTTTACGTCGCGCACTGCGGCTGACGCCGCAGAACTTGGGTGCGAAAAGCGAACCTGCGGCCCGCGCTGACAGCTTATGCCGTCCGGTACGTTGTTCTTTCTTGAAAAAGCAGGCAAAGAACTTTTCATTCGCGCTTTGGGGGCGCTGGTGCCCAGTGGGCACCGTCAAGCGCCGACCGAGCCGGCAGGCGAGACCGGCTTACGCCGCGCCTGTGCAAGAGGCTGACGCACGTCCGTGCCGCGAATCACAAGAAGCGGGAAACCGCGACCACTTAGCGAACAGTTCTCACAAAGCAAGGGCCGTCTTGCGGCCCGCCCCGCGACATGTCCCGTCCAGCCACGGACTTAGTGGGGTGTGGCTTCAGACCCCAGGCCCAAAGCGGCGAACAGGCTGCGCAGGCGGATACGCACGGCTCCCAGGTTGGTGATTTCGTCGATCTTGATCTGGGTGTAGATCTTGTCCCCGGCCTCCAGAATGGAGCGGACTTCGTCGCCTGTAATGGCGTCCACCCCGCAGCCGAAGGACACCAGCTGCACCAGGTTGATGCGCTTGTCTTTGCTGTCGGCCACATATTTGGCCGCGGCGTAGAGCCGGGCGTGGTAGGTCCACTGGTTCAGCACGTGGGTGGGGAATTTGGTCTCCAGCTCGCTGACCGAGTCCTCCGTGACCACCACGGCGCCGCACTCGCAGATGAGCTTGTCAATGCCGTGGTTGATTTCCCCATCCAGGTGATAGGGCCGGCCGGCCAGTACAATCACCGGCAGGTCCTCCTCTTTGGCCAGGGCCAAATATTCCTGGCCCTTTTTGTGAATACGCTCCATGTGGGCGTAATATTCCTCATACGCAGCGTCGGAAGCGGCCTTTACCTCTTTTTCCGGAATGGGGGCAAAGTACCGGGACAGAATGTTGGTCATCTTCCCGGGGAAGTCCTTGCGCCGGTGCAGGCCCACATAGTCGTAGATAAACTTGGTGTCCTCCAGGGCGGTGATGTTGGCGTCCAGCACCTCCGGGTAATAGGCCACCACCGGGCAGTTGTAGTGGTTGTCCCCCAGGTGCTCGTCCAAGTTGTAGCTCATGCAGGGGTAGAAGATGGCGTCCGGCTGCATTTCCAGCAGGGCCTCGATGTGGCCGTGCATCAGCTTGGCGGGATAGCACACCGTGTCCGAGGGAATGGTGTGCTGGCCCTTGAAGTAGAGCTTCCGGTCGCTCTCCGGGGAGTGGACCACCCCAAAGCCCAGTTTGGTGAAGAAGGTGTACCAGAAGGGGAACAGCTCAAACATGTTCAAGCCCATGGGAATGCCAATGGTGCCCCGGGGGCCGGAGCAGGGCTTGTAGGAGTTTAAAAGTTCCCGCTTGTAGTCGTACAGGTTGTAGCCTTCGGTGGGGCTCTTTTTGTGCAGGGGCTTGTCGCAGCGGTTGCCGGCAATGTAGCGGGCGCCGTTTGCGAAGGTGTTCACCGTCAGGCGGCAGTGGTTCTCGCAGCCGTTGCAGGTGATGGCCCGCACCTCATGAGTGAAGGCGGCCAAGGCCTCCGGCCCGATGATGGAGCTTTCTCCCCGGCCTTTCTCTTTGGCGTACAAGGCCGCGCCATAGGCGCCCATCAAGCCCGAGACGGAGGGGCGGATCACGTGCTTGCCGATTTCCTTTTCAAAGGCCCGGAGCACCGCGTCGTTGAGGAATGTGCCGCCCTGGACCACAATGTGGTTGCCCAGGCTTTTGGCGTCCACCACCCGAATCACCTTGTACAGGGCGTTTTTCACCACGCTGGTGGAAAGGCCCGCGGAGATGTTCTCCAGGGAGGCCCCGTCCTTCTGGGCCTGCTTGACGGAGGAGTTCATAAACACCGTGCACCGGGAGCCCAGATCCACCGGGCTGTCGGCAAACAGGCCCAGCTTGGCGAAGTCCGCCATCTGGTAGCCCAAAGCCCCGGCGAAGGTCTGCAAAAAGCTGCCGCAGCCGGAGGAGCAGGCCTCGTTTAAGAAGATGTTGTCAATGGCCCCGTTTTTGATCATGAAACATTTGATATCCTGGCCGCCGATGTCGATGATAAAGTCCACCTGGGGGTCGAACTTCTTGGCGGCGGTAAAGTGGGCGATGGTCTCCACCACGCCCATGTCCAGGCCGAAGGCGTTTTTGATGATCTCCTCTCCGTAGCCGGTGGAGGCGGCGGAGCGGATGTCAATGTCCGGGAATTTCTGGTAGAGCTCTGTCAAAAAGTCCCGCACCAGGGGCACCGGGTTGCCGGAGTTGGGCAGATACCGGGAGAAGATGATCTCCTCCTGGGAGTTGACTGCCACGGCCTTCACCGTGGTGGAGCCGGCGTCCACGCCCACATAGGCGATGTGATCCGAAAGCAGGGGGGCGTCGGTGGGGACGCTGTCCTTCTGGTGGCGCTGGACAAACTCCTGATACTCCTCCTGGTCGTGGAAGAGGGCGGCGCTGCTCTGGTAGTGGTGGCTGGAACTGTAGTGGGCGATGCGCTGGGTGATCTCCGCCAGGTCAAATTCCTCCCCGGCCCCGGAAAGGGCCGCGCCTGCCGCCACATAGTACAGAGAGTTTTCCGGGCAGACGCCGGAGAGGCCCAAGATGCGGTCAAATGCGGCCCGCAGCTGGGAGAAGAAGGTGAGCGGCCCGCCCAGGTACACCACCTTGCCCTCAATCTCCCGGCCCTGGGCCAGGCCTGCAATGGTCTGGTTCACCACGGCGGTGAGGATGCTGGCGGCAATGTCGTCCTTTTGGGCGCCCTGGTTGAGCAAAGCCTGAATGTCGCTTTTGGCGAACACCCCGCACCGGGAGGCGATGCTGTAGGACCGCTGGCTTTTTTCTGCAATGGCGTTGAGCTCCTGGGGGGTGATGGAGAGCAGAGTGGCCATCTGGTCGATGAAGGCCCCGGTGCCTCCGGCGCAGGAGCCGTTCATGCGCACTTCCATAGAGCCGGACAGGAACAAAATCTTGGCGTCCTCGCCGCCCAGCTCGATGACCACGTCCGCATCGGGTATGTACTTTTTCACAGCGGTGCGGGTGGCGTACACCTCTTGGGCAAAGGGGATGTGCAGATCTTCCGCCAGGCCCATGCCTGCCGAGCCGGACACACACAAAGTGGCCCGCTTTTCCTCTGGGAACTTCTCCTGAATCCGCTGCAGCATGCCCGAGGCTTTCTCCGGAATCTGGGAGTAGTGCCGCTCGTACTCCTGATACACCGGCTGGTCCTGCCGGTCGTATACCACGCACTTCAATGTGGTGGAACCCACGTCCAAACCAATTTTCATAATTGTTCCATCAACCATCCTTTCCCTGGGTGCCAATCACGTCCGGCAGCCCACCATGCGCCCTGTCCTTCCCCATGGGAAAGACGGGGTTGTATTACAAAAATATATAGGAAAATTAGTAGGATTACAGCATTTTTGAGAATATATCGCAACTTGCGAAACGCAAAATCCCCGTCAAAGTTTGTACCCTATCATACTACCATTTTTCCACACAAAAATCAATCGTTTGTGGAAAACCGGGACCTGGCAATCTCCTCCTTTTTCCCGGCCCTTTGGGGAGAAAAAAACCGGGACTGGCCGGGGAAACAGGTGCTTTTTTCCTGAGAGCGTGCTATACTACTACCCAGAAATCCCAAGGGGACACCGGGCGTTTTGGGCGCTGTTCCGGCGGGAAAGGGGGAATTGGTTGTGAAAAGCGTGCTGTACCGGCACAAAGTGCAGTATTACGAGACGGACAAGATGGACTGTGTCCACCACTCCAACTACATTCGCTGGTTTGAGGAGGCCCGCACCTTCTTAATGGACCAGGGCGGGTTTGGATACGCCGCCATGGAACGGCTGGGGGTGATGAGCCCTGTGCTGGAGGTGGAAGCCACTTACCGTACGATGGCCCGGTTTGGGGACACAGTGGAGATTGAAACCCGGCTGGAGGCTTACACCGGCACCCGGGTGGAGTTTTCCTACACCGTGCGGGATCAGGAGACCGGGGTGGTGCGCTGCCAGGGCAAAACCCGCCATTGCTTTTTGGGTCCCCAGGGGCGTCCGGTTTCCCTGCGCAAGGCGTGTCCGGCGTATCATCAAAAGATCGCCGCCTTTCTGGAGGAATGAAAGGAGGGCTGCCCTTGGCAGGCCTCAGGAATGCGGCAGATCCCCCTGGAGAAAGGGCCGGGGAAAAAGAGGGAAATTTCCTGCCTTGACATCTCTTGAGGGAGCCGCTACAATGAGACAAGAGATGAAAATACCCCAGGGAAGAGTGGGCCCTGGGAACCTGCTCCTGCCGGCCGGGCTGGAGTAAAACGGATTGGAGGAGGGATCCTATCCGGCACAGAAAGGAAACTGGGATGAAAGAAAAGGCAAAATACGTGCAGCTGTTTGAACGGCTGAAGGGGGACATTCTCCGGGGTGTGTATGCAAACGGCCAAAAGCTAGCCGGGGAAAACGAAATGGCGGAGGAATGGGGCATGAGCCGGCAGACCGTGCGCCAGGCCCTGGCCCTGTTGGAGCAGGAAGGGCTCATTGAGCGCCGTCAGGGCAGCGGCACCTTTGTGCGCCGGGCCGAGCCTCGCCGCAAGCGCTCCTGGCAGGTGGGGGTGATCGCCACCTTTACCAGCGAGTACATCTTCCCTGCCATTCTCCGGGGCATGAAGGAAAACCTGGAGGAAGAGGGCTTTTTTCCCCTTTTGGGCGCCACCCAGAACCGGGTGGACGAGGAGCGCCGGATTTTGGAGGAGTGCCTGGAAAAGCAGGTGGACGGCCTGCTGGTGGAGGGCACCAAGAGCGCTCTGCCCAATCCCAACCTACCCCTCTATCAAAAGCTGCAGGAAAAGGGGATTCCCCTGGTGTTTTTTAACGGGGTGTACCCTGGGCTGGAGGGCTGTGTCTCCGTGACCATGGACGATCCCAACGGCGGCCGGGAGGCGGTGCGGTATTTGGCCGCCCGGGGCCACCGGAATGTGGGGGCCATCCTGAAAAGCGACGACGTGCAAGGGCTGCACCGGTATGAGGGGTATGCCCAGGGGCTGCTGGAGTGCGGCCTGCCTTTGGAGGACAGCCACGTGGCCTGGTACAATTCCCAGGAGAGGGAGCGCCTGCTGCGGGAAGAGGGCGCCTTAGACCGGATTTTGGATCGGCTGGAGCCGTGTACAGCCCTGGTCTGTTACAACGACGAGCTGGCGGTGCGGGTGGAAAAAGCCCTGCAGGCCCGGGGGGTGGACATCCCCCGGGAAAAGGCCATCATCAGCTTTGACAACAGTCTGTTGGGGGAATTGGCTCCGGTGCCTCTCACCTCCTTTGACCATCCCAAGGAAAACATGGGGGCCGCGGCGGCCCGCAAGCTTCTGGCCCTGCTCAGCGGCCGGGAGGAGAAGGACACGGTCTATCCCTGGGCCTTGGTGGAGCGGTCCTCCGTTTGAAAAAAGGCGCTGTCCCCGGACGGCGCTTTTCTTTTTGTCCCCCGGCGGGGAGAAACTCGGGGCGCAGGGTCTCCCGCCGGGAAAACGGGAGGAAACTTTCCCCGGCATCCCCCTTGCCTTTTTGGGAAAAAGCCCGTATGATAAGCCTATACCAAATGGAAAAGGAAGGTGCGGCGCCATGCGTGTGTACGCAGGAATCGATGTGGGAGGGACCAAGGTGGCCTTGGGACTGTTTGGAGAGGACAAAACTCTGTTGGGAAAGGCCAAGTTCCCCGCAGACCCCAGCCTGTCCGGGGAGGCGTTTTTCCGGCGGATTGTGGAGGTTCTCCAGAGCAAGATGGAGGAGCTGGGCCTCCCTTGGGAGCAGCTGCAAGGGGTGGGCGTGGGCCTTCCCTGCATGGTCCGCTATCCGCAGGGACAGGTGGTGCTTTGCGCCATGCTGCCGGCGCTCAACGGGTTCCCGGTGAAAGAGTGCCTGGAAAAGCTTCTCCCCGGCGTGCAGGTGGAGGTGGACAACGACGGCCACTGCGCCGCCCTGGCGGAATCCCGCCACGGGGCTGGCCAGGGCCGGCAGCACATGCTGTTCTGCCCCGTGAGCACCGGTCTGTCCTCCGGCATTATCTTGGACGGCAAGCTCTTTCGAGGCAGCAACGGCTTTGCCGGAGAGAGCGGTCACACGCTGGTCACCCCGGGAGCGGGCATTCCCTGCGGCTGCGGGAACCAAGGCTGCATTCAATCCTACGCCTCCGGAGGGATGATTGTCCGCCACATTCGCCAGTGGATCGCCCAGGGAGAACCCACCCTGATGGTGCAGCTGGCCGGTTCTCCGGAGCGCATTGACGCCCGCCACCTGGAAACCGCCGCCCGGGCCGGGGATCCTATGGCCCTCAAGGCGCTGGACCAGATGGCCCTCTATCTGGGGGTGTGGGTATTCAACTTGTACATGACGCTGAACATCGACTGCTTTGTGTTCGGCGGCGGGCTCATCTACATGGGAGATCTGCTCTTTGACCGGGTGCGCCGGGTCTTTGACTCCTACCGCCACACCCAGGAACCTGTGGACTTCCTCTTCGCCCAGTGCGGCCAGGACGCCGGCATCCTAGGCGCCCTAGAACTCCTCTTTCCCCCGCTTTCTTGACCGCTTTCTTGAAAGAAAGCTTGGCAAAGAACTTTATTTCGCGCACGCCGCTTTAGGGCGGCGAACCTTGGTGCGGGTCGATGATTTTTCTGCCCGCGTTGTTGCCTTGTTTTGGTCTTTACTCTTGGCGGAGTCTCGGCCCTTAAGAGGGGTCTAGGGGGCAGAGCCCCCCTTAGAGGGGTTGGAAGGGGGCGCAGCCCCCTCCCGGGGGGAGCGGGGGAGGCCTCCCCCGCAACGAGTTTGAAGAGTGGACGACTTTCCCCCGCCGTCAGGCGTGCAGATCTGTGTGTCATTCCCTCACACCTGCGTGTTTCCGCCCAGCCGATGTACTCAAACTCCCGCCCTTGCGGCACGCAAGAAGGCGGCTTGTCCCGTGCGGTCACGCACCCGGCCCGTAAGAGGGGGGGAGGGGGGACACTTCCCTCCGTTCGGGGGTCTAGGGGGCAGAGCCCCCCTTAGAGGGGTTGGAAGGGGGCAGAGCCCCCTCCCGGGGGGTGTGGGGGAAGCCGCCCCCGCAGCAATGTGGGTTTTCCATGCATATTGGCGTGTTCCCGCCCAGCTGCAGGAACGGAACTTCCGCTCTTGCCGTAGGCAAGAAAGCGGCTTGCCCGGGGTGCACCCCCCCGCCCTTGCGGCACGCAAGAAGGCGGCTCGTCCCGCCCGGTCACGGGCCGGCTTGTCCCGTGCGGTCACGCAACCGGCCCTTAAGAGGGGGGTAGGGGGGATACCTCCCCCCGTTCGGGGGTCTAGGGGGCAGAGCCCCCCTTAGAGGGGTTGGAAGGGGGCACAGCCCCCTCCCGGGGGGTGCGGGGGATGCCTCCCCCGCAACGAGTCCCGAGAACAGACAACTCCTCCCCGCCGCCAGGCGCGCAGACAATGTGGGTTTTCCAAATGTGGGTTTTCCATGCATATTGGCGTGTTCCCGCCCAGCTGCAGGAACGGAACTTCCGCTCTTGCCGTAGGCAAGAAAGCGGCTTGCCCGGGGTGCAACCCCCCGCCCTTGCCGCAGGCAAGAGGCCGGCCTGTCCTGCCCGGCCACGGGCCCCCTTTTCAAAAAGGGCAAAAGGGAGTACAATGGAGGCGGATTTCCCCGGTGTATCGCCGGGAAGGAACATAAGGGAGGAACAACCATGCATCCGTTGACGCCAAAATTTCCCCATTTGCTCCACGGAGGAGACTATAACCCTGACCAGTGGCTGGACCGGCCGGACATTTTAGAGGAGGATGTGCGCCTGATGAAGGAGGCCCATATCAACTGCGTGTCCCTGGGAATCTTCTCCTGGGCCCGGCTGGAGCCGGAGGAGGGCCGTTACGACTTTGACTGGCTGGAAGCGATAATCGACCGCCTGTATGAAAACGGGGTGTACACCGTGCTGGCCACCCCCTCGGGGGCAAAGCCCATTTGGATGAGCGAGAAATATCCGGAAATCCGCCGGGTGCGGCCCGATGGCCGCAGGGATCCCAGCGGCGGCCGGCACAACCACTGCTACACCTCTCCCGTGTACCGGGAGAAAGTCCGGCAGATGGACACGGCTTTGGCCCAGCGGTTTTCCCACCACCCGGGGGTGATCTTGTGGCACCTGTCCAACGAGTATGAGGGGGCCTGCTACTGCCCCCAGTGCCAGGCGGCTTTCCGCCGGTGGCTCAAGGAGAAGTACGGCACTTTGGACAACTTGAACCACGCCTGGTGGAGCGCTTTCTGGAGCCACACCATCACCGACTGGGAGCAGATTCAAGCCCCGGTGCCCCAGGGGGAGGGCAGCGTGTTTGCCCAGGTGCTGGACTGGAAGCGGTTTGTCTCCCATCAGGCCACGGATTTCCTGCGGGCAGAGCGGGACGCGGTGAAAGGGGTAAACCCGGAAATCCCCGTGACCACCAACTTTATGTATTATTACGATGGGTATGACTACTGGAAGATGAAGGACCTGGTGGATGTGGTCTCCTGGGACAGCTATCCCCAGTGGCGGGGCGGAAACAACGCCCGGCTGGCGGCGGACTACGCCCTGTATCACGACATTATGCGCTCCATGAAAAAACAGCCCTTTTTGCTGATGGAGTCCGCTCCCAGCACCACCAACTGGTGGCCGGTGTCCAAGCTGAAAAAACCGGGCATGCACCGGATGGCTTCCCTGCAGGCGGTGGCCCATGGGTCCAACTCCGTGCAGTATTTCCAATTCCGGAAAAGCCGGGGCTCCTTTGAGAAATTCCACGGGGCCGTGGTGGACCACTACGGCGGCACCGACACCCGGGAGTTCCAAGACGTGGCAGAGGTGGGCCGGCTGCTGGAGAAGCTGGACGCCGTAAGCCGCAGCCAGGTGCGCCCCCAGGCGGCGGTGCTCTACGATTGGGAAAACCAGTGGGCCATGGAGGACGCCCAAGGCCCCCGGAACTTGGGGCTGCACTACAAAGAGCAGGTGCTGGCCCACTACCAGGCCCTGTGGCGCTTGGGCGTGCCCATGGACGTGGTGGATGAGACCTGCGACCTTGCCGGGTACAAACTGGTGGTGGCGCCCATGCTGTACCTGCTGCGGGCCGGATTCTCCCAGAAACTGCGGGACTTTGTGGCCGGGGGCGGCACGCTGGTGGGCACCTACCACACGGGCATTGTGGACGAAAACGACCTGTGCTACTTGGGCGGCTGGCCCGGCGACGGCCTCCGGGAGGTGTTCGGCCTTTGGAACGAAGCCACGGACGCCCTGTGGGACCAGGAGGAAAACGCCCTGTGCCTGGAGGACGGCCGGGAGTACCGCCTGAAAGATCTGTGCGCCCTGATCCATCCCCAGGGGGCCCAGGTGTTGGGAACCTATGGCCAGGACTTCTACAAAGGGGAGCCGGCTTTGACCGTCCACGCCTACGGGAAGGGCCAGGCCTACTATGTGGCCTCTTTCGCGGAGGACGGGTTCTATCAGGACTTCTACAAGAAGTTGGCGGAGGAATTGGCGCTGGAGCGGGCCCTGCCGGTGGAGCTGCCGGAGGGCGTGGAGGCCTGCCTGCGGGAAGGGGACGGCCGCCGGTATGTGTTCTTGCAGAATTTTTCCGGAGAGCCTCAGAAAGTGGCCCTGCCTGCTGGGTATACTCTCTTTGGGGAGGACGCGCCCCTTGCCGAAGTGGAGCTTGCCCCCTACGACAGCCAGGTGCTGGAGACGGCGGCGCCCTGAGAGGGCGAAGCCTCCCCCCTCTCCCGGTGGGGACAAGACTTAGTTTCTCAGGGAAAACAAGACATTCCCTGACAAAAGTGGTTAAAAATTGGGGGAAAAATTGGTAGGTACGGCAAAAATAAAAAAAGAGAAAAAATTTTGTAGAAACGCACCAGAATCTATGTTAAGCTTTTATTAAGAAACAGGCGGGAAACCCGCCGCAAGCGGCGTGAGTTTGAGAGAAAAAACGGGAAAAGAAAGGAACGGCTGCGTTATGGAACAATCAGCTCAGAATTTTTTCAGTCCTGAAAACCGTGTGGCCCCTCTGGGCATTGTGGCTTTGGAGGGTGCGGAGGAGCTTGCCCAGAAAATCGAAGCCCATCTGCTTCGGTGGGCCCGGCGGGCTGGCATGGACGTGGATACCTTCCGCATTGGCTGCAGCTGCCCCCGGTTCTCTTCGGGGGACGGCAAGGGCATTTTGGAGAGCTCGGTGCGTGGGTATGACCTGTACTTTGTGGTGGATGTGGGCAACTACAGCTGCACCTACAAGTACTTTGGCCAGGAGAACCACATGTCCCCCGACGACCACTACCAGGATCTGAAGCGGCTGATCCAGGCCGCCATGGGCAAGGCCCATCGGATCACGGTGGTGATGCCCCTGCTGTACGGCGGCCGGCAGCACCGGAGAAGCTACCGGGAGTCTTTGGACTGCGCCTTCGCCCTGCAGGAGCTGCAGGCCATGGGCGTGGAGAACGTGGTCACCTTTGACGCCCACGACCCCCGGGTGTGCAACGCAGTGCCCCTGATGAGCTTTGACAACTTGATGCCCTCTTACCAGGTGCTCAAGACCATGTTCCGGGCCTTCCCGGACATCTCCACAGACCGGGACGACTTTATGATTGTCTCTCCCGACGAGGGTGCCTTAAACCGGAATATGTACTACGCCTCTGTGCTGGGAGTGGAGCTGGGCATGTTCTACAAGCGCCGGGACTACTCCCGCATGGTGGACGGCCGCAACCCCATTGTGGCCCACGAGTACCTGGGGTCTGACGTGGCGGGCAAGGACGTGTTCGTCTCCGACGACATCATCTCCTCCGGGGAGTCCATGCTGGACATCGCCTACAATCTGAAGGAGCGCAAGGCCAAGCGGATCTTCACCTACGCCACCTACGCCATCTTCACCAACGGCCTGGAGAGCTTTGACAAGGCCTACCAGGAAGGGGTCATCGACGGGGTGTTCGGCTCCAACCTGACCTACCGCAAAGAAGAGCTGAAGGACCGGCCCTGGTTCTACGAGGTGGACGTGTCCAAGTACATCTCCTACTTTATCTCCGCCCTGAACCACGACATGTCCGTTTCCGCCATGATCGATCCCCACGAGAAGATCAAGGCGCTGTTGGAGCGCCGCCGGCAGGAGCGCGCGCAAGAGGAAGGCGCGCAGCTGACCTTTTAAGCTATGGCGCGGCGCGTTTGGGTGACCGCTTACGACCCGGCCTGGGAGGACCAGGCCGCCCAGGAGGCCCGCAGGGTGCAGGCCGCTCTGGGGGAAAACTGCCCTGTGGTGTACCACATTGGCAGCACGTCGGTGCCGGGCCTGACGGCCAAACCGATTCTGGATTTGCTTCCCCTGGTGGAGGACCTGTCCCAAGTGGACCGCCACGCTGCGGCCCTGGAGGCTTTGGGCTATGAGTACCTGGGGGAATTTGGCATCCCGGGACGGCGGTATCTTCGCCGGGAGGACGCAGCGCCCCTGGCCCATGTGCACATCTTCCAGAAAGAGGACCAGATAAACATCCGCCGTCATATGGCGGTGCGGGAGTACCTGCGGGCCCACCGGGAGGCGGCGGAGGCCTACGGGGCCTTGAAAGAAGCCCTGGCCCGGCAGTTTCCCTGGGATCTGGAGGGCTACTGCGACGGGAAGGACAGCTTTGTGAAGGACCTGGAGCAAAAGGCTCTGGCCTGGTGGCAGGGCTGCCCCCTGCCTGAGAAATAAGAACGGAAGAGGAGGCCGGAAGGCCTCCCCTTTGTTTTTTCGGAAAGAGTGGTTTACAAATCCCGCAAAAGCGCATATAATAAGGGCAAATGCTGAGAGGGAAAGAAGTACCCGCCCGTTTGGGCAGCAGAGAGAAGGGGCCGCCGGCTGCAAGCCCCTTTGGCTTGAAGGCGGGGAAATGCGTTCCGGAGCAGGCGGGGGGAAATCCCCGCCCGGCGGGAGCCGTTAGAAGCCAAAAGAGGGGGCTTTGTCCCCGAAGCGAAGTGGAACCGCGAACGAGTGTCGCCTTCGCAGACGTGTGGTGCGTCTGCGGGGGCGTTTTTTGTTGGCCCAGAAAGGGGATGCTGCTGTTGTTCCGTACGTTGAAAGAGGATTTGAACGCGGTGATGGAACGGGACCCTGCCGCCCGTTCCCGGTGGGAGGTGTTTTTCCTCTACTCCGGGTTCAAGGCGGTGCGCTCCCACCGGAAGGCCCACTGGTGCTTTCAGCACAACTTGAAGTTCCTGGCCCGGTGGATCTCCCAGCGCAGCCGGAAAAAGACCGGCATTGAGATCCACCCTGGGGCCCAGATCGGCCGGGGGCTGTTCATCGACCACGGCATGGGGGTGGTCATCGGGGAGACCACCCAGATCGGCGACAACTGCACCTTGTACCAGGGGGTCACCTTGGGAGGCACCGGCAAGGACCACGGCAAGCGCCACCCCACCTTGGGGGACAATGTGCTGGTGGGCGCCGGGGCCAAGGTGCTGGGGCCCTTCACCGTGGGGGACAACGCCCGGGTGGCCGCCGGGGCGGTGGTGCTGGACGCCGTCCCCCCGGACGCCACTGCCGTGGGCGTGCCCGCCCGGGTGGTGCGCATTGGGGGAAAACGGGTGCAGCACCCCTGCGACGACATGGACCAGATCCATGTGGCGGACCCGGTGAGCATGGAGCTGTGCCGCCTGCGGGGCGAGATGGAGCGCCTGCAAAAACGGCTGGAGGCCCTGGAAGGGGCCCCGTCCCAGGAGTAAACGAAAAAGCCCCGGCCCTTGGCCGGGTGGGAGAGAGACCGGAGATTCCGGCGGAAAGGATGAACCTTATGGAACTGTACAACACACGGACCCAGAAAAAAGAGGAATTTGTGCCCCACACCCCCGGCCAGGTGAAGATGTACACCTGCGGCCCCACAGTGTATCACTACGCCCACATCGGCAACTTGCGCTCCTACATCATGGAGGACGTGCTGGAAAAGTACCTGCGCTGGGCGGGGTACCAGGTGGACCGGGTGATGAACATCACCGACGTGGGGCACCTGGCCTCGGATGCGGACACCGGCGAGGACAAGATGCTGGCCGGCGCCAAGCGGGAGCACAAGACCGTGCTGGAAATCGCCAAGTTCTACACGGACGCCTTTTTTGCGGACTGCCAGAAGCTGCACATCCGCAAGCCGGACACGGTGGTGCCCGCCACCAGCCGGATTCCGGACTTTATCCACATGGTGGAGACTTTGCTGGAGAAGGGCTACGCCTATGAGGCCGGAGGCAACGTGTACTTCGACACCTCCAAGCTGGAAAACTACTTCGTTTTCGGCAACCAGAGCGGGGAGGACCTGGCCGTGGGGGTGCGGGACAGCGTGGAGGAGGATCAGAACAAGCGGAACAAGACCGACTTTGTGCTGTGGTTCACCAAGTCCAAGTTTGAAGACCAGGAGCTGAAGTCTGGCACATTGAGTGCAGCGCCATCTCCGTGAAGGAGCTGGGGGAGTATTTGGACATCCACTGCGGCGGCATTGACAACGCCTTCCCCCACCACACCAACGAGATCGCCCAGTCGGAAGCCTACTTGGGCCACCCCTGGTGCAAGTACTGGTTCCACGTGCTCCACTTAAACGACGCCCGGGGCAAGATGAGCAAGTCCAAAGGGGGCTTCCTCACCGTGTCTTTGCTGGAGGAGAAGGGCTATGACCCCCTGGTGTACCGGCTGTTCTGCCTGCAGTCCCACTACCGCAAGCCCCTGACCTTCTCCTTTGAGAGTTTGGACAACGCCGCCCAGGCTTACCAGCGGCTGGTCCAGCGGATCGCCGCCCTGTCCAAGGAGGGCCAGCCGGATCAGGCGGCCATGCAGCCTTACCGGGAGCAATTTGCCGCCGCCCTGGGCAACGACCTGAACACCTCTCTGGGCCTGACGGTGCTGTACGACGTGCTGAAGGCGGACCTCTCCGACGCCAGCAAGCGGGCCCTGCTCCAGGACTTTGACCAGGTGCTGTCCTTAGGGCTGCTGGAGGCGGCGGAGAAGGCTGCTCAAAAGCCTGCCGGGAAGGAGCTGTCCCCGGAGGAGACCGCAGAGATTGAGGCGCTCATCCAGAAGCGGGCCGAAGCCCGAAAGGCCAAAGACTGGGCCACTGCCGACGCCATCCGAGACGAATTGGCCGCCCGCCATGTGGTGATGAAAGATACGCCCAGCGGGGTGGAGTGGTCCGTGACCGGACTGGACTAGTCGCGAACGCCGCTTTAAGGCGGCGAGGCTTGCAGGAGGCGGCTGGCAAGCGGCCCGCGCTTGGGAAAAGCAGGGACAAGTAAAAGTTTTTTGGTCAAGCTTTTTTTCAAAAAAGCTTGCGGGTTGTAGGGCAGAGCCCTACGACCTTACCTGGCGCAGCCGGGAAAAGAAACCAGCGACCGGGGCGCACGCGCCCGTAAGGGCGCTAGCCACGGGAGCGGCCGGTGAGGCCGGCAACTTGCCCCCTCCAGCCTCCAAAGGAGGAGAGACCAGGCTCGGTGCAAGCCTCTGGGAGAACGCTTGCTTGGTCTCACCTTTGGGGCCGCCTTGTCCCGGTGGGATAGCGAAAAAGGAGGAGATACCCCCATGGAAAAAATCGTGGTGTTCGACCTGGGCGGGACTTTGATGGAGTATGCAGGCATGCCCCTTTCCTGGCTGGCCTATTACCCCCAGGGGTTTGCCGCCGTCAACCAGGCTCTTTCGTTGGGGTTGACCCAAGAGGAGATAGACCGCTCTGTCCAGGTTCTCAAGAGGTACAATCCCCGGTATTTTCCCAGGGAGGAGGAAATTCCCCCAGAAAAAATCTTTGGAGACGCCATCTGCCACTGGAGGGAAAAGCCCCCGGTGGAACAGGTGATCCCCCTGTTTTTTCAGGGAATGGAGCTGACTCCCCGCCTCTATGAGGACACGGTTCCCGCCCTCTCCGCCTTGAAGCAGGCGGGGTATGGCCTTGCCTGCCTGACGAACCTGCCCTCCGGCATGCCGGACGCCTTGTTCCGGGAGGGTATCCAGGATTTGACGGAAAAGCTGGATTATTACCTCTCTTCCGAGCTGTGCGGCTTTCGCAAGCCCCACCCGGCGGGATTGGGGCAGATTGCCCGGGCCTTTGGAGTTCCGGTGGAAACCCTCCTCTTTGTGGGGGACGAGGAGCTGGACGGGAAAGCGGCCCGAAACGCCGGCTGCCGGTTTGTGCGGATCGTCCGGGACGGAGCGGCGTCCCGGCAAGGGGAGGGCGTGATTGCCAGCTTGGAGGAGCTTGTGGACCAAGCTCCCCTCTTGACTTCATCCGATTAAAGTGGTATAACTAAGAGAAGCAAAAGCCCAGCGGCGGCAGTGCCGTTCGGGCTTTTCTCTTAGGCCAATTAAGGAGGATGAAACCATGGAAATTTGTGGGAAGCGGGAGTGGGAGCTGCTGGAAAAGATCGGCTTCACCCGCATTGCCGGATCGCCGGAGGAGGAAAAGGCCGCCCAAATCCTGAAGGAGGAGTGCGACAAAATCGGTGTGCCCGCCATCATTGAGCCCTTTGAAATCGAGCAGGGCATTGTGGAGGAGGCCAAGCTGGAGATTTTGGAGCCCTTCCGCCAGGAGTACCCGGTCACCGGGTACCAGTGCGCGGAGAACACCCCGGAAGAGGGCCTTGTGGCCGACTTTGTCTATGTGGAAAACGGGGACGACGTGAGCCTGCGGGATGTGCGGGGGAAGATTGTGCTGGTCAACGGCTTTATGCGGGTGCCCCTGTTCCGCAAGCTGATGAAGGCCGGGGTGGCAGGCATTGTCACCATGGAGGGCGAGCTGCGGGACAAGCGGGAGGAAACTGACCTCTCCACCCGGAAGCTGCGCCGCACCCTGCGCACCTTCGGCAATGTGCCCATGGTCCACACCCGGGTGGCGGACGCCATGGACCTGGTGCGCAAAGGCGCCTGCAAGGCCCGCCTGGTGCTGCAGGGCCGCACCGAGGAGCGCACCTCCCACAATGTGGTGGCAACCGTGTTGGGCACCGAGCGGCCTCAGGAGATCCTCTCCTTTGGGGCTCACTACGACTCCGTGGCCTTCTCCACCGGCGTGTACGACAACGGCGCCGGCTCTGTCATCAACATGGAGGTGCTGCGGTACTTTGCGGAGCACCCTCCCAAGCGCACCTTGAAGTTCATGTGGTACGGCAGCGAGGAGATCGGCTTGGAGGGCAGCTGGGCCTATGTGAAGGCCCACAAGGAGGAGATCTCCGACCACCTGCTGATGATCAACGTGGACGTGGCCGGCCCGGTGCTGGGAGCCGACCGGATTGCCGCCACTGCCGAGGAGAAGCTGGCCACCTATTTGGACTACTTCGTGAAAATCCACGGCTTTGCCGCCGAGACCAAACAGGGCATTTACTCCAGCGACTCCATCCCCTTTGCGGACAGCGGTGTGCCGGCGGTGAACTTCACCCGGTTTGGGGCCCAGGGGGCCGCCTACATCCACAACCGGTTTGACACTTTGGAGTTCCTCTCCGCCCAGGCGTTGGAGAAAACCACCCGCCTGGTGCTGGCCTTCTCCCAGGAGATGGCCAACGCCGCCGTGCTGCCGGTGGAGCGGAAAATTCCCCAGAACATGGTGGAAGAGGTGGAAAAGTACCTGTACAAAAAGGAGCTTTCCGAAGCGGCGGAGGAAAAGTGAGGCTGTCCCCAGCCCGGGCAAGTTCTTCGCTTTTTTCACAAAATCCATCCACGCGGTTTTTCCATCCCCGGAAATCTTTCTAAAAAAGGGAGTTGACAGGGGGGAACCCGCGTGGTATGCTTAGTGCGTACATTGCATGGAAGGAGTGGAAGGATGATCGTATAAGCCTATGAAAACGGGAGTCATTATTTGCCGGGGGAAAGAGTCCCCCAGGGCTGATTCTGTGCTGCCGGTTTGCAGGCTTTATGGACCATCCTTACAGGCGGCGGGTTTTCCCGCGGCCTTAGCAGGGAGCGGCTTGCGCTGCCTGACGCCTTCTTGGGGATGAGGGGCCTGTTCCGGCGAAGGGAACAGGCCCTTTTTGTGCGTCAAGGAGGAATGCGCCATGCTGCAAGTGCAAGGATTGCAGATTGTGATGAAAAAAGATTTGCGTCAGCTGCTGCAGGACTTTACCTTTTCCCTGCAGCCGGGAGACAAAGCGGCGATCATCGGAGAGGAGGGCAACGGGAAGTCCACGCTGCTCAAACTCCTGTACGACCCTGCTCTGGTGGAGGAGTATGTGGAGTGGTCCGGGACCGTGCAGAAGGACGGGATGATTTTGGGCTATCTCTCCCAGGAGCTCACCCCCCAGGAGGGGGAGATGACCGCCTACGAATTTTGCTGCCAGGACCCGGCCTTTTGGGAGTACACCCCGGGGGAGCTGGCAGAGGCGGCCAAAAAGCTGGGGTTTCCCATGGAGTGGTTTTACGGGGACCGGAAGATGAAAAGCTTTTCCGGGGGCGAAAAGGTGAAGCTGCGCATGGGGCTGCTCACCCTCCGCCGGCCCGACTGCTACCTGCTGGACGAACCTTCCAACGATCTGGACATGGAAACCCTCCACTGGCTGGAGGAGTTCATCGCCAAATGTCCCCAGCCGGTGCTGTACATCTCCCACGACGAGGTGCTCTTGGAGCGCACCGCCACGGTGATTGTCCACATGGAGCAGCTGCGCCGGAAGACGCTGCCCCGCTGGACCGTGGCCCGCATGGGCTACCGCCAGTATGTGGAGGAGCGGCTGCAAACCTTCGCCCACCAGGAACAGGTGGCCCGCAAGGAGCGGGAGGAGGAGCGCAAGCAGCAGGAGCGCTTCCAGAAGATTCAGCAGAAGGTGGAGCACCAGCTGAACGCCATCTCCCGCCAGGATCCCCACGGGGGCCGGCTGCTGAAAAAGAAGATGAAGGCGGTCAAATCTATGGAGCACCGCTTCGACCGGGAGCGGGAGGACATGACCGAGTTTCCCGACAGCGAGGAGGCCATTTTGGTGGGCTTTGGAGAGAACACGGGGGTCCCCGCCGGGAAGACCGTGCTGGACTTCTCCCTGCCCCGGCTGGAGGTGGCCGGCCGGGAACTGAGCCAAAACCTGCGCCTGTATGTGCGGGGCCCGGAGCACGTGTGCATTGTGGGCAGTAACGGGGCGGGAAAGACCACCCTGCTGCGGCAGGTGGCCGGGGAGCTGCTGAAACGCCGGGACATTCGGGCTGCCTATATGCCCCAGGACTACGGAGAGACGGTGGACCAGGATGTGACCCCGGTGGAGTTTTTGGCCCAAAGCGGGGAAAAGGAGGAGCTGACCCGGGTGAAGACCTACCTGGGCAGCATGAAGTACACCCCGGAGGAGCAGGAACACACCATCCGAGAGCTTTCCGGAGGACAGAAGGCCAAGCTGTTCTTTTTGAAAATGATTTTGGACGGGGCCAACGTGCTGGTGCTGGATGAGCCCACCCGGAACTTCAGCCCCCTGTCCGGACCGGTGATCCGGGGCATTTTGGAGGCATTTCCCGGCTGTATCCTCAGCGTCAGCCACGACCGGAAGTACATCGGCCAGGTGTGCGACACCCTGTACCGGTTGGAGCCTTCGGGCCTGGTTCCCATGGAAAACCTGTGGCGGGAGACGCCCTGAGAAAGGAGGGTTCCCTATGGAGAAAAAACCTACCCTCACCTTGATGGTGGGGCTGCCCGGGGCGGGGAAGACCACCCGGGCCAAGGAGCTGGAGCAGGCGACCGGGGCCGTCCGGTTCACCCCGGACGAGTGGCACCTGTTCCTGTTTGGAGACGACTTTCACGATCCCCGGGAGCACGCTCTCCACGACCAGCGCCACGACCGGGTGGAAGAGCTTCAGTGGCGCCTGGGAAAGAGGCTGCTGGCCCAGGGGGTCAGCGTCATTTTGGATTTTGGCTTTTGGGCCAAAGAGCAGCGGGAGGAGAAATACCGGGAGGCCCAGGCCCTGGGGGCAGAGTTTTCCCTCTGCTATGTCCACGCCCCCTTGGAGGAGCTGTGCCGCCGCCTGGAGGCGCGGGTGCAGGCGGGCCAGAAGGACGTGTTTCAGACCATCACTCGGGAGGACATGGAGCAGTGGGCCGCCCTGTTCCAGGAGCCGGATGAGGAGGAGATGGACGGCCACTACGCGCAATAAACGTTTGTTCGAAAAATTTGGGAAAATCCATTGCTTTTTCCGCTGGTTTCTTTTATAATAAAAAAAGAAATGCAGAGAGATCCTTTTCACTTCACAGGAGGTTTTGCATATGGCAGAGAGCAAGCGCGCCGCGGTCAGCACCAAAGGGGCAGCCGGCGCTGAAGAAAAGGCCAAGGCTTTGGAAACCGCCTTGGCGCAGATCAAAAAGCAGTTTGGAGAGGGGGCCGTCATGCGCTTGGGGCAGGACTCTGCCCTGAACGTGGAGGCCATTCCCACGGGCTCCCTTTCCCTGGATTTGGCCTTGGGCATCGGCGGCCTGCCCCGGGGGCGGATCATCGAGGTGTACGGGCCGGAATCCTCCGGCAAGACCACCCTGGCTCTGCACTGCATTGCCGAAGGGCAGAAGCGGGGCGGCAACGCGGCGTTTATCGACGTGGAACACGCCCTGGACCCGGTGTATGCGGCCAACCTGGGGGTGGATGTGGACAGCCTGCTGGTGAGCCAGCCGGACACCGGCGAGCAGGCTTTGGAGATCACCGAGGCTTTGGTGCGCTCCAACGCCATTGACGTGATCGTGGTGGACTCGGTGGCGGCTTTGGTGCCCCGGGCGGAGATTGAAGGGGAAATGGGCGATTCCCACGTGGGCCTGCAGGCCCGGCTGATGAGCCAGGCCCTGCGGAAGCTGGCGGGCGCCATTTCCAAGTCCAACTGTGTGGCCATCTTTATCAACCAGCTGCGGGAGAAGGTGGGCGTTATCTACGGCAACCCCGAGGTGACCCCCGGCGGCCGTGCCCTGAAGTTCTACTCCTCCGTGCGCATTGAGGTGCGCAAGGCCGAGGCCATTAAAAGCGGCACCGACGTAATCGGCAACCGCACCCGGGTGAAAGTGGTGAAAAACAAGATCGCCCCGCCCTTCCGCACAGCGGAGTTTGACGTGATGTACGGCACGGGCATCTCCCGCACCGGGGAGCTGCTGGACATTGCCGTAAAGCTGGAGATTGTCCAAAAGGCCGGGGCCTGGTTCTCCTACAACGGGGAGCGCATTGGCCAGGGCCGGGACAACTCCAAGGATTTTTTGGCCACCCATCCGGACATTGCCGACGAGATTGAGGCAAAGGTCCGGGAAAATGTGGACAAGCTCTACGACAAGATTCCCGGCCGGCCCGCTCCCCGGGAGGTGGCCAAGCCGGTGGAGCTGCCCACTCCGGAGGAAGCCCCGGCGGCGCCCGTTCCTGCGCCCACCAACAAGGCGGCCGCCAAGAAGAGCATCGACATTACGGTGGATGACGATTGATGGAGCTGACTGCCGCCGAGCCCCGGCGCAAAAACTTGACCCAGCTGTATCTGGACGGGGAGCCGGGGCCCAAGATTGACACCGAGGTGTTCCTTCTCTCCCGGCTGCAGCCGGGGGATGTTCTGGACCAGGAGGAACTGCAGGAGCTGGTGGCCCGCTCCGACGCCCGCCGGGCCCAGGAAAAGGCCCTGTACTTGCTGGAGCACCGCAGCCACAGCAAGCGGGAGCTGACGGAAAAAATTGCCCGCACCACCGCCTCCCGGGAGGCGGCCCAAGCGGCAGCCGACCATTTGGAGGAAATCGGCCTGCTGGACGACCGGGCCTATGCGGAGAGCTTTGTCAAGGAGCTGCTGCTTCGCAAGGGCTATGGGGTCCGGCGGGTGCGGCAGGAGCTGGCCCGCAAGGGCATTGCCCCGGAGATTGCCGACCAGGTGCTGGACCAGTGGGAGGATTTGGACCAGACCGCCCGGGAAAACATGGCCCGGGTGCTGGAAAAGCGCTATCCCCGCTGGCGGGAGGAGGAAGCGGTCCGCCGCCGGGCGGTGGCCGCCCTGCAGCGGTTGGGATACACCTGGGACCAGGTGCGGGACGCTTTGGGCTCGTGGGAGCAGGATGTCCCCATGTGAGGATTTTTAGAGAGAGGCGTTGCGCAAGCGGCGCCTCTTCTGTGTGCAGGGCTGGGCTGCCCCTCTGTGGGGGAGGATTTTTTCGGGACCATAGAAAAAACGGGAATAGTGAAAACTAACTGTAGGGCGGTACCTTGACAAGCGCCCAGGGAGCCGGTATAATCAAGCAAGAAACTATACCGAATCAGTATACTTTCCAAAATCCAGGGGAGAAGGGGAGCTGGGGCGCAGCTGTGCCCCTGGCACGGCCCGGCTGGGAAGGAAAAGGGATTCTTGATCAAGAAAGGGCGGTCTGTTTTGAGCGAACCCATTTTGCGGCTGGAGGGCATCACCAAAAGCTTTGGAGACACTCGCGTGCTGGACGGCATCCACCTGGAGGCCGGGCAGGGGGAATTTATCACGTTGCTGGGGTCCTCCGGCTGTGGAAAAACCACCACCCTGCGGATCATCGCCGGGCTGGAGACGCCGGACGAGGGCAAGGTGCTGCTGGAGGGACAGGACATGGCCGGGGTTGCCCCCAACCGCCGGGACGTGAACACGGTGTTTCAGAACTATGCCTTGTTCCCCCACATGAACGTGGAGCAAAACATCGGCTATGCCTGGAAGATCCGCAAGCGGCCCAAGGCCGAAATCAAAGAAGAAGTGAAGAACATGCTGGAGCTGGTGCAGCTTTCCGGCTTTGAAAAGCGCAAGCCCTCGGAGCTTTCCGGCGGGCAGCGCCAGCGGGTGGCCATTGCCCGGGCGCTGATCAACCGGCCCAAGATCCTCCTGCTGGACGAGCCTTTGGGGGCCCTGGACCTGCAGCTGCGGCGGCAGATGCAGCAGGAGCTCAAGCGGCTGCAGAAAAAACTGGGCCTCACCTTTATCTACATCACCCACGACCAGGAGGAGGCCTTGAACATGTCCGACCGGATCGCCGTGATGCGGGCGGGCCGGTTTGAGCAGATCGGCTCCCCGGCCCAGGTGTACGACACCCCGAAAACCGCCTATGTGGCCCGGTTTGTGGGAACTGCCAACATTGTGCAGGGCCAGGTGGTGTCCGTCGCCGGGGAGCAGGGAGTGCTGGAGGCGGCAGGGGGCCGGGTGCCCTTTCGGCGCCGGGACGGTTCTCTGGCCCCAGGGGACAGGGCTACCTTGGCCATCCGGGGAGAACAGGCTCAGGCGGTCAAAGGGGAAGAGGGCCCCGGCCTGCCTGGGGTGGTGAAAGAGAAAAGCTTTGCAGGAGGCATGCTGCGCCTGGCGGTGGAGCTGGGAAGCGGCCAGGAGTTCATTTGCAGCCGGCACGGTATCGACTGGGATTTGGTCCCGGGAGACCGGGTGCGCATCACCTGGGCGCCGGAGCACGCATGTCCTGTGGAAGGAGAGGGGGAAGAGAGCCGTGGCTAAGCCCGCCGGCAAAAAACGGAACAAATACGGGGGAGAGGCCTTGACCTTGGTGCCTTTGTACCTGTTTACCCTGCTGTTTTTGGTGGGGCCCCTGGTGTATATGGTGGTGCTGAGTTTCCTGACCCAGGCGGACACCTGGGGCGTGGTGCCGGAATTTACCTTGGAAAACTACGCGGCCATTGGAGAGCCGGTGTACTTGGAGACCTTTTGGGAATCCCTGAAGCTGGCGGTGATCACCACGGTGCTGGTGATCGGCCTGGGGTATCCCTTTGGGTACTTTATGGCCAAGCTGGGGCCCAAATGGAAGCGCCGCACCATGCTGCTGCTGATGATCCCATTCTGGACCAGCTCCCTGATCCGCCTGTACGGATGGATTATTATTTTCCGGGCGGGGGGCGTGTTTGACACCTTGCTGACCAGCCTGCACATCACCAGCGAATCCCTGAAGCTTTTGTACACCTACCCGGCTGTGGTGGTGGGCATGGTGTACGCGCTGCTGCCCTTTATGATTTTTGCGGTGTACTCCAGCGCGGAAAAGATGGACTTCAGCTTGGTGGAGGCCGCCCGGGACCTGGGGGCTTCCCCCTTCCGGGCCTTTTTGACCGTCACCTTAAAGCTGACTTTGCCGGGGCTGCTTTCCGGCGTGGTGCTGACCTTTGTGCCCAGCATGGGGCTGTTCTTCATTGCGGACATCCTGGGGGGTAACAAGGTGGTGCTGGTGGGCAACTTGATCCAATCCGCCCTGATGAAGGCCCACGACTGGCCCTTTGCCGCGGCCCTTTCGGTGGTGCTCATGCTGATGACCACCCTGCTCATCTGGCTGTACCGGAAGGTCTCCGGGGTGAAAGACTTGGAAGGCATTGTGTGAGGGGAGGAGGCTGCCATGAAAAACCGGACGAAACTGCCCAACGTGTACCTGGGTATTCTCTTGGCTTTGATGTATGTGCCCATTCTGCTGGTGATTATCTACTCCTTTAACGAGAGCAAGCTCAGCTCTGTGTGGGGAGGCTTCTCCCTGCGGTGGTATGAGGAGCTGTTCCGGGACCGGGCGCTGTTTGCCTCCTTGGCAAACTCCCTGGTGCTGGCGGTGCTCAGCAGCCTGTCCGCCGGGGTAATCGGCACCTTGGGGGCCTATGGCATGAGCAAGGTGCACCTTCCCCTGCAGGGGGCGGTGGAGTATATCTCCACCTTGCCCATGATGATTCCGGAGATCATTCTGGGTATGGTGTTTATGGCCTTTTTCTCCCTGGTGGGCATCCCCTTTGGCATGGGGGCGCTGGTCATTGCCCACACCGCCTTTTGCATTCCCTATGTGTTTATGCTGGTGAAGGCCCGGCTGGTGGGGATGGACCCCGCCCTGGCCGAGGCGGCCCAGGACTTGGGGGCTTCCAAGGTGCGGGTCTTTTTCGACGTGACCTTGCCTCTGGTAGCGCCGGCCATTGCCTCGGGCATGCTGCTGGCCTTCGCTATGAGCATGGACGACGTGATCATCAGCGTATTTGTCACCGGGGTGAACACCACCACCTTGCCGGTGCGCATTTACAGCCAGTTGAAAACGGGGGTCACCCCCGAGATCAACGCCCTGTGCACCCTGCTGTTTGCCGCAACCCTGTTGCTGTGCGGGCTGGCGGCTCTGCTGGGGCGGGCGCCGAAAAAACAAGACGCAGGAAAGGACGTGACCGATCGATGAAAAAATTTGCCGCTGCCGTTCTGGCAGCCCTGCTGCTGGTCTCTACGCTGGCCGGCTGTTCCGGGGCTTCCGGCGGAGAAAACGGAGAGCTGGTGCTCTACACCTGGGAGGGCATGTTCCCCCAGGAGGTGCTGGACGGGTTTACGGAGGAGACAGGCATTGCCGTCAACTACACCAACTTTGACACGGACGAGACCATGCTTGCCCGGCTGGAGGCCGCAAAGGGCGGGGACTACGACCTGGTGATTGCCGACGACTACATCATTGAAACCGCCATTGCTGCAGGGTTGGTCCAGGAGCTGGACACCTCGAAACTGGAAAACTACGGCTCCATCAACCCGGTGTACCAGGGCCAGTTCTACGACCCGGAGAACAAGTACACCGTGCCCTATGGGGCCGGGGTGCAGACCATCGTCTACAACCCGGAGGCGGTGGATGTGGAGATCCAGGGCTACGCCGACCTGTGGGACGCCTCTCTGGAGGACAACCTGGGGGTCATCGGCAGTTTCCGGGTGATCAACGGCATGGCCCTGAAGGTGCTGGGGGAAAGCTACAATACCGAGGATGTGGCCACCATTGAGGCGGCCGGGGACAAGCTGCTGGAGCTGGCGCCCAACATCCGGCTGATCAAAGACAGCAACACCCAGGACGACCTGCTCTCCGGGGAAGTGGGCGCCGCGGTGCTGTACACCTCCCAGGCGACCCAGGCCAAGATGGCCAATCCGGACTTGGAAGTGGTCTTTCCGGAGGAGGGCATCGGCTTTGGGGTGATGGCCCAGTTTATCCCTGCCAACGCTCCCAACGCGGACGCGGCCTACGCCTTTATGGACTATATCCTGCGGCCGGAAGTGTCCGCCCAGTGCTTTGAGTACATTGGCTACTACTGCACCAACTTGGACGCGGAGGAGTACATTTCGGAGGAATATCGGGACTTTTTGACCTTGCCGGAGGACATAGACGCCTCCAGCATGGAGATGATTGAGAATGTGTCCGCAGAGGCCCTGGAAGCCCACAACCGGGTTTGGACCGAATTCCAGGCTGCCTGTGAGTGAGGAAGGTTTCCCCTGAGGAGACAGGAATCGGACAAGGAGAGGCGTTGGCTGCCCAGGGGTGGCCGGCGCCTTTTTTCGTGGGGCCTTTTGGGGGATTTGCTTTTTGGCCTTGCGTCCCGGAGGGTTTCCGAGTACTATAAGAAGAGAAGTAATCAGAACCAGGAGGGACCATCTATGCTGTTTCAAGACCCGTCAAAATCGCCCCGGGAGCGGGCGGAAGACCTGCTGGCCCGCCTGAGCCTGCGGGAAAAAGTGGGCCAGGTGAACCAACGGCTCTACGGCTTTAGGGCCTATGTCCGGGAGGGAGAAGAGATCCGGCTTTCCACAGAATTTCAGGAAGAGGTGGAAAAGTACGGGGGCCTGGGGGTTCTGTACGGCCTGTACCGGGCGGATCCTTGGTCCCAGAAAGAGTTTCACAACGGGCTCTACGGGGTGTACATGAAGCGGGCCTACAACCTGGCCCAGAAGTATGTGCTGGAACACTCCCGGTGGGGCATTCCCCTGCTGCTGAGCACGGAGTGTCCCCACGGCCACCAGGCCTTGGACGGGTATTTGCTGCCGGTGAATCTGGGGGTGGGCGCCGCCTGGAACCCGGACCTCACCCAGGAGGCCTACGGCGTCTGCGGCAAACAGCTGCGGGAGCTGGGGGTGGACTACGCCCTGATCTCCATGCTGGACGTGCTGCGGGATCCCCGGTGGGGCCGCAGCGAGGAGTGCTACGGGGAGGACCCGGTGCTGTGCGCCCGGCAGGCCAAGGCGGCGGTGACCGGCTGCCAGGGGGCCGGGGTGCCTGTGGTGGCCAAGCACTTCTGCGCCCAGGGGGAGACCACCGGGGGCGTCAACGCCAGCGCCGCCCGCATCGGCCCTCGGGAACTGCGGGAGATTCACCTTCCCCCCATGAAGGCCTGCTGTGAAGCTGGGGTGGAAGGGGTCATGGCCGCCTACAACGAGATCGATGGAGTCTACTGCCATGCCAACCGGGAGCTGCTCCAGGACGTGCTCCGGGGCCAGCTGGGCTTTACCGGGGCGGTCATGGCCGACGGCACCGCCATCGACCGGCTGGACGGCTTGACCGGTTCCCACGCTGCCTCCGGCGCCCTGGCACTGGCCTCCGGGGTGGACATCAGCTTGTGGGACCAGGGCTTCGCCCATTTGGAAGAGGCGGTGGAGCAGGGCTTGGTCTCCGAAAAGGAGCTGGACCGGGCGGTGCTGCGGGTGCTGGAGCTGAAGTTCCGCCAGGGGCTTTTTGAGCACCCCTATTTGGAGGAGACAGAGCCGGAGGTGTTTTCCCGGGAGAAATACCCCCAGAGCCTGGAACTGGCCCGCCAGGGCGCCGTGCTGCTGAAAAATCAGGGGGTGCTTCCCCTGCAGGCAGCAGGCAGAAAAATCGCCCTGATCGGCCCCCAGGCGGACAACCTGTACAACCAGCTGGGGGACTACACCCCGGCCCAGGCAGAGGGGGAGGGCGTCACTTTGCGGGAGGGTCTGCAGGCCCTGCTGGGGGAACAGCTGGCCTATGCCCCTGGCTGCGCCGTGTGCGGGGACGACCGGAGCCAGCTGGCCCACGCGGTCCAGACGGCCCAGGAGAGCGACCTGGTGATTTTGGCGGTGGGAGGTTCCTCCAGCCGGTTTGCCGGCGCCACCTTCGACATCAACGGGGCCGCCATTCTGGACGGGGACGTGCAGATGGATTGCGGCGAAGGGGTGGACTGCTCCACCTTGCGGCTGCCCGGGGTGCAGGAAGAGCTGTGCCAGGCGGTGCTGGCCACGGGCAAGCCGGTGGTGGCGGTGGTGATCGCCGGGCGGCCCTATGCCATTCCCCAGCTGTGCCAGGGAGCCCAGGCGGTGGTGTATTCCTTCTACCCGGGGCCCTGGGGCGGCCAGGCTTTGGCGGAGATCCTGCTGGGGAAGGTATGCCCCTCGGGCCGGCTGCCCGTCTCCCTGCCCCGGAGCGTGGGCCAGCTGCCCTGTTATTACAACCCTAAGGCCTCCTACGCGCCGATGCACTACTGGGACAGCCCCGAAGGCCCTCTCTATCCCTTTGGTTACGGCCTGTCCTACACCTCCTTCGCCCTGGAGCAGGTGGAGTTTCCCAGCTCCATCTCTCTGAAAGAGCTGGAGGCAGGGGGCCGGGCCCAGGTGCGCTTCACCTTGAAAAACACCGGGGAGCGGGACGGCTGGGCGGTGCCCCAGCTGTACATTCACGATGTGCAGGCCACCACCGTGCGGCGGGTGCGGGAGCTGAAGGACTTTGCCAAAGTGTTCCTGCCCGCCGGGGAGAGCCGGGTTTGCACCCTGTCCCTGGGCAAGGAGGAGCTGGGCCTGTGGGACGCCCGCTTGCGCTTCGTAGTGGAGCCGGGGGATGTGGAGCTCTTCCTGGAGGAGGGCAGCGGCCCCAAGACCCAAGGCGTGCTGTGGGTGGAGGGGTAAAAGCCTTCCCCCGGGGAGCGAAACCCAGCCGGATGATGTCTTGTTTATGGGACTAAAAAGAAGCCCCTCCCACCCCTGGGGCCAGGGTTTCCCCCTAAAAAGCCCAGGAGTTTGGAAGGGAGCAGGCAAGCAAAAAGGACAGCGAGGCAGTGCGCCTGGCTGTCCTTTTTTCTGGTCACTATGCTCTGTTTGGCAGGGATTTCCCCCGCCCGAGGGCTTTACGGCCGCCTTCCCCAGACCACCCGGTCCAATCCGGCCCAGTCCTGCTCTATTTCCACATGGAGGAGACCCGCCTGTTGAAGAAGTTCCCGGACCGCCGGTCCCTGGGTTTCCCCGATCTCCACGGCCACGAGGCCTCCCGGTTTTACCTTGGGAACCCACAGCTGGGCGATGGCCCGGTAAAACACCAGGCCGTCCTCCCCGCCGTCCAGGGCCAGGGCGGGCTCTTTTTGCACCTCCGGCTGGAGGGTGGGCAGCTCTTCGGTGGCAATGTAGGGGGGATTGGAGGCCACAAAGTCCAGGCTGCCCTGGGGAAAGGAAGCGGCAAAGGCCGGGGAGAGCACATCCCCCTTCCGGGCAGTTGCCCGGCCCTGGCCATATCGGCGCAGGTTTTCCTGAAGATAGGGCAGGGCTTGGTCCGACCACTCCACGCACAGAATGGAAAGGTCCGGGTTCCCCTGGAGCAGCCCCAGGGCCACGGCTCCGGTGCCGGCGCACAGGTCCACTCCCCGGGGGGGCGGCGTGTGCTGCAGGGCTTGCCCCAGGGTTTCCACCAGCACGGCGGTGTCCTCCCGAGGGCAGAGGACGCCCTCCCCTACGGCCAGGGAGAGCCCCAGGAATTCCCACTCGCCCAAAATGTACTGCAGAGGACGGCGGGCGCAGCGCTCCTGTACCCCCTGCAGGAAAGCGGCCTTCCGCTCCGGGGAGGGTTCCTCCTCCCCGTGGAGGGCCAGGCCCGCCCGGTCCAGCCCCAAAAACTTTTCCGCCAGCAGGGCCGCGTCCCCTGGGGCGGCTTCCACCCCCGCCTGCTGCAGCCGCCGGCGGGCGTCCAGATACAGCTGGCGGCAGGTCACCGGATCAGGTCCTCTCCGTTTTCCGGAATCACAGCCTCCATGGCCACAATGGCGGCGGCAATCATTTTGTCGTCCGGCTCTTTCACCGTCAGCCGCTGCATCCACAGCCCGGGGGCGGTGACCAGGCGGGACAGCCAGTTGTCGTGACGGGCGCAGGCTTTCTGCACTTCATAGCCCACATTCATAATGACGGGGATGCACAGCAGCTTGGTAAAGGTGCGCAAAAAGGGGTTGGAAAAGGGGATGAAAAAGCCCACGATAATGCCCAGCAGCAGCATGAGCAGCAGGAAACTGGTGCCGCACCGGGGGTGGAACCGGCCCTGCTTGCGCACGTTTTCCACGGTCAAGGGCAGGTCGTTTTCGTAGCAGAAAATGGTTTTGTGCTCTGCCCCGTGGTACTGAAAGGTGCGCTTGATATCCGGCACCAGGCTGATCAAAGCCACGTACGCTACGAAGATGCCGATGCGCAGCACCCCTTCGAAGATGGACCGCCACCCGGCGATGTCCCCAGGGACCACTCCCTCCAGCAGATTGAACAGCACCGTGGGCAGCAGGAAGAACAGCACAATGGCCAAAGCGATTCCCAACACCGAGGCCACGCCCATGAGGGCGGCGGTCAGCTTTTCTCCCAAGTGGTCGTTGAGCCACTTGTCCAGGCCGGAAAGCTCCTCTTCCTCCTCGCCTTCGGTCAGCTTGTCCGCGGAGAGGGAGAGGGCTTTATAGCCCATGCGGAAGGAGTCCACCAAGGCGAAAATGCCCCGGATGAAGGGTTTTCCCAAAAGGGGATACTGTTTGGTCAGCCGGGGGGCGGTGATCTCCTCGGTGGAGATGTTTCCCTGCTCGTCGCAGAAAGCAGCCACGGTCCGCTGGGGGCCCACCATCATAATGCCCTCCATCAGGGCCTGGCCTCCAATGGTGGTGATTTTTTTACTCATAGGCAGTTTGGTTCCTTTCCTGAATAAATTTGGTGATTTCCGGATTGTCCACCAGCTGGGGGTTCTCCTCCAAGCAGGCGCAGGTGGGCAGAGAAATGGTGATTTCCGTGCCCTTGCCCTCTTGGCTGGCAATGTCCAGGGAGCCTCCGTGCATGGCCACAATCTCATCTGCCACCGCCAGGCCGATGCCGGAGCCCCGGACCAGCTGGTTGGCCTTGTAGAACTTTTTCTTCACATTGGGCAGGTGCTCGGCGGGAATGCCGCAGCCGGTGTCCGCAATGGTCACTCGCACCCAGGCGTCCGCCCGGGAGGACACGGTGATGGTCCCTCCGGGGCTGGTGTATTTCAGGGCATTGTCCAGGATGTTGACAAACACCTGGCGCAGCCGGTCCACGTCCCCGTACACCGGGGGCAGGGAGGGGGTTTCCTCGTAGTGGAGTTCCTTGTGCTCCGTGCGGGCACGGTCGGTAAACATGTACACTGCCTCGTCCAGCTCCGCCAGCAAATCCAGCCGGGAGACAAGCAGCCGCATGCGCCCGTTTTGCAGCCGGGAGAAATCCAGCAGCTCTTCCACCAGGCCTGAAAGCCGCTCCGACTCCCGGATGATCACGTTCATGCCCTTGGCGTTGGTCTCCGGGTCCACCCCGCCCTGGAGGGTTTCGGCCCAGCCCTTGATGGAGGTCAAGGGGGTGCGCAGCTCGTGGGAGACCGAGGAGATAAAGTCGTTTTTCATCTGCTCCGCCGCGCCCAGCTCGCCGGCCATGTCGTTGATGGCGTCGCACAGCTGGCCGATCTCGTCGTCTTTGGCCTTTTCAATGCGCACGGCAAAGTCCCCCTGGGCAATTTTCCGGGCGCTGGCGCTCACCTGCCGCACCGGCACCACGATGGACCGGATGAAGTACACCCCGGAGAAGGTGAGCAGCAGCATGATGAATACCCCCAGGGCGATGAGCGCCAAAATAATCAGGGTGGTTTGCTGGTCGGCCCGCTCCAGGGAGACCATGTATCGGATGGAGCCCAACAGGTTGCCGCTGTCGTCCCGCACCACCCGGGTGATGGCCATAACCTTCTCCCCGGTGTTCAATTTTCCCATCCATTTGCCGGAATCCCCCTGGCTTTGTAAGGCCTCTTGGTAGTCGGGCATTTCCTGGTCCTGGTCGGGCTCAAATCCGGTGGAGGTGATAAAGACCCTTCCCTGTTGGTCCAGGGCCATAATCTCCATGTTGTTTTTGTCCGGAAAGGTCTCAATGTAGTCCCGCACAATGCCGGTAAAGCTGGAAGAGGTGGCCGATCCGGCGGAGAGCCAGTTGAGCAGCTCATCCGCCCGGCCCGCCAGGGCCAGCTCAATACCGTTGTAGGTGGAGCTGCGCACCATCAAGGATAAAATTGTAATAAACGCGGTCAAAATCAAAAAGACCACGCCGATGGTATTCACCATCCATCTCCTAGAAATTCCATGCATAAAACCTCTCCCCCCGCTTTCTTTCGAAGAAAGCTTGGCAAAGAACTTTGTGTCGCGCACGCCGCTTTGGGGCGGCGGCCCCTGGTGTGGGTCGATGATTTTTCTGCCCGCGTTGTTGGCTTGCTGTGGCCTTTTTTCAAAAGGCCTGAAGAATTTTACTTCGCGCTTTGGGCCGCTTGATGGGTCATGGGCGCGCGTTCGCGTGTTTCTGCCTAGCTGCAGTATGAGGCTTTCCGCCCTTGCCGCAGGCAAGAAGGCGGCTCGCCTGGGGTGCAACCCCCCGCCCTTGCCGCAGGCAAGAAGGCGGCCTGCCCGGGGTGCAACCCCCCGCCCTTGCCGCAGGCAAGAAGGCGGCCTGCCCGGGGTGCAACCCCCCGCCCTTGCCGCAGGCAAGAAGGCGGCTTGTCCAGCCCGGCCACGGGCCGGCCTGTCCCGTGCGGTCACGCACCCCCGTTCGGGGGTCCAGGGGGCTTTCCCTCCTCCCGGGGGGTGCGGGGGAAGCCTCCCCCGCAATGAGTTTGAAGAGTGGACAACTCTTCCCCGCCGATAGGCGCGCAGAAAATGTGGTTTTCCATGCACGTTGGCATATTTCCGCCCAAGTGCAGAAACGGAACCCCCGCCCTTGCGGAACGCAAGAAGGCGGCCTGCCCGGGGTGCAACCCCCCGCCCTTGCCGCAGGCAAGAAGGCGGCTCGCCTGGGGTGCAACCCCCCGCCCTTGCGGAACGCAAGAAGGCGGCTTGTCCAGCCCGGCCACGGGCCGGTCACGGGCCGGTTAGGCGTCCCAGCGGTAGCCGAGTCCCCAGACGGTGACAATGTGGCGGGGGTTGGAGGGCTCCTCTTCCACCTTCATGCGCAGGCGGCGGATGTTCACATCCACAATTTTTTCCTCACCCACATAGCTGGCGCCCCACACGTGCTTGAGAATGTCCCCTCGGGCCAAGGCCACGCCGGGATTGGAGAAGAAGTACTCCATAATTTGAAATTCCACCTGGGTCAGTTCGATGGGGCGTTTCCCCTTCAGGAAGGAGCGGTTGCGCAGGTTCAGGCAGAACTCCCCGGACACCAGCTCGTCCCGCAGGGCCCCGTCCTGGCGCTGATGGGCCAGAGCCACCCGGCGGTAGACCGCGTCCACCCGGGCCACCAGTTCCGAAGGGGAAAAGGGCTTGGTCACATAGTCGTCGGCGCCCATCATCAGGCCGCTGACCTTGTCCATTTCCTGGGTGCGGGCGGAAAGCAGAATGATGCCCAGGGAGGGGTTTTGCCGGCGCAGCTCTTTGCATACGGCCAAGCCGTCGTGTTCGCCGGGCATCATAATGTCCAGCACAGCCACGTCAAAATCTCCCTGTTCCCGCTGGTAGAGTTCCAGGGCCTGGTCGCCGGTTTCGGCCTCCACCGCCTGGTAGCCGGCCCGTTCCAGGTTGATGACCACAAATTCCCGAATGTTCTGTTCATCCTCGGCAACTAGGATTTTTTTCATCAAAAACCTTCCCCTTTCCTTCTGGATGCGGGCCCCGGTTTCTCAGGGCCGCGCTGGAAAATCTATTCGCCGATCAGCGTAAAGGTTTCTTGTATCTGCGCCAGGGCGGACTCATAGGCCTCGTCCTGGGTGAGCGTCTGTATGCCGTAGACCAGGTCCCCCCGCTGGGCCAGCAGCTGATAACCGCTGGTTTCCCCCCGGCTGTCCCACGCGGAGCGGGTGAACACCCGAATGGAGAAAAGGGGCGTGCCCAGCAGCTGGGAGCCGTCCTCCCCAGAGACCACCTGGGTGTAGGTCACGGTGCGCTTCTCCGTATCGTTGGAGGTGGAAATCCGGCCTACCAGCTGCCGGGGAAGCCGGAACCAGTAATTTTCCCCCAGGTTCACCAAGGTGGTCAGCACATTGCGGTACGTTCCAGGCGCCTGAAAGACGCTCCACTCCACGGAAAAGCTGGTGGAATCTAAGGTGGCGCCCTCCGGAATGCAGGGCAGCTGGGTGACCACGGGGATTTCCACCACCTGGTCGCCGTTGATGTCCTGGGAGGCAAAGGTGGCCGCAGAGGGCCGGGCGAAGGGATTCTGGTAGGTCTCCGCATTGACGCCGGGAGGCCCGTTTTTCAGCAGGCCGTCCTCCACGTAAAATACCTGGGTGGTCATGCTGCCGTCGGCTTTGGCGCCGTCCAGCACCACACCCTGCAGGCCTCGGGAGAGATTGCCGAACAAAATGGAGGTGTAGCTGGTGATGGAGTTGTCCGCGTTGGCGGTGTACACCTCCCGGGGGGCGTTTTCCTCCCAGGAGAACACGTGAGCCAGCGCCGGCAGAGGTTCTCCTCCCTCCTCCTCGGCGGCGATGTACTTGTCCACCGTGAAGACCTCGCAGACCCCGTCCTGATCGAAATCGGTGAGGGTCATTTCTCCGTAGGTGCCCAGAGAGAACTCAGAAACGGCGCCCTCTTGGTACAAATAGGCTGCCACGGTGGCGGTGCGGCCGGTGGTGCCCGCCGTGCTGCCCCAACCGATGAGCACGTCCTGACAGCCGTCCCCGTTTACGTCCCCAAAGCAGACCAGGTCCACCTGGCTGGCGGTATTGACAAAGGAGGCGGCGCAGCGCCACTGTCCCTCCCTTTTTTCCAGGAAATAGGCCTCGGCGCCGCTTTCATCGGCCACAAAACCCACCGCGTCGTCCACCCCATCCCCGGTCCAGTCCTGCATGATGATGGCGGACCGGTGCTCGCCCCGCTTGGGATAGACAAAGTTCAGCTCCTGGCGGTCCTCCTGGAGCAGTTCGTAGATGCCCTGCTGATCCAGGCTGGCCCGGGGCGGGGACATCAGGTTTTGAGCCTGCAGCCCGGAGAAAGAACAGCCGGGCAGCAGCAGGCACAGCAGGGCGCTGGCCAGCATTCCCGCAAGGCGGGAGAGAGCGGGACGTTTCAAAGGTGGTCACCTCCTGGGCGATCGCAAGCCTACAGATAAAAATAGTATAGCATAGATCCAGAAAAAAATCATCAACAAAGTGGGAAGAAAGGGGAAACCCGTTGACAAACCGCCCCTTCCCCCCTAGAATCATAGCAGAGAACCGAAAGGGGAGGCGCTGCAATGCCCAGATTTTTTGTGGAAGACATCCGGGAAGGCATGGTGTTTGTAGGCGGGGAGGACGGCCGGCACATGGTCCGATCCCTGCGGATGCGTCCCGGGGAGACGGTGACCCTGTGCGACGGGGCCGGCCGGGACTACCCGGGGGTGATTTCCTCCTGTCAGGAGGAGGGGGCCTGGGTGCAGGTGGAGGCGGGCGTCCCCAGCCGGGGGGAACCCGCCACCCAGGTGACCGTGTGCCAGTGCCTGCCCAAGGGGGACAAATTGGACACGGTGACCCAAAAGGCGGTGGAGCTGGGTGCGGCGGCGATTTGGCCGGTGGAGAGCGCCCGCTGCGTGGCCAAGTGGGACCGAAAGGCGGCGGAGAAAAAGCGGCTTCGGCTGCAGAAAATCGCCCGAGAGGCCGCCATGCAAAGCGGCCGGGGCATCATTCCCCCGGTGGGGGAAGCGCGCCCTCTGAAGCAGGCCCTGCAAGCCGCCGCCCAGGAGGGGGAGATCCTCTTCTTTTACGAGCGGGGACAGGAGAGCCTGCAAAAGGCCCTGGCTGCCGCCGGAAAACGGCTGTTTCTCTTTGTGGGACCCGAAGGGGGCTTTGCCCCTGAAGAGGCGGAGCTGGCCCGTTCCCTGGGGGGCAGGGTGCTCTCCTTAGGCCCCCGGATCCTCCGGACGGAAACGGCGCCCTTGGCGGCTTTGGCCGCGGTGTTTTTCGCCCGGGGGGACATGGAACTTCCCGGCTCGGACAGTGGGGAAGGGGCGAAAGGAGGGAATACCCTGTGAGGACGGCACTGGTGACCGGGGCCTCGGGGGGCATTGGCCAGGCCATTGCCCGGGAGCTGGCCCAGAGGGGCTGGCAGGTGGCTCTGCACTATTTTCAAAACCAAGAGGCGGCCCAGGCTTTGGAGGCGGACATCTGCCGCAGGGGAGGCGCTGCCAAGGCCTACCGGGCGGACCTGCGGGAGGAGTCCCAGGTGGAGGCCCTGTTCGCCCAAGTGGAGAAGGACTGGGGCTTTGTAGAGGGGCTGGTGAACAACGCAGGGGTGGCCTGGAAGGGCCTGTTTACGGACATGACCTTGGAGGAGTGGCACGGGGTGCTGGACGGGGATTTGACCAGCGTGTTTCTGTGCTGCCGCCGGGCCCTGCCTCCCATGATCCGCCGGAAGCGGGGCAGCATTGTGAACGTGAGCTCCATGTGGGGCCAGGTGGGCGCCTCCTGTGAGGCGGCCTACTCTGCGGCCAAGGCGGGGGTCATCGGCCTGACCAAGGCTTTGGCCCAGGAGGAGGGGCCCTCGGGCATTCGGGTCAACTGCGTGGCCCCGGGGGTCATCGACACCCCCATGAACGGGGACCTGTCCCGGGAGGACCTGGGGGCCCTGGAGGAGGAGACTCCCTTAGGCCGGGTGGGTACCCCGGAGGAGACCGCCCGGGCCGTGGGGTTTTTACTGGAGGAGACATTTATCACCGGACAGGTGCTGGGCGTCAATGGAGGCCTGGTTTTGTAGAGGGCGAGAGGGCGGATGGGCAGTCAATTGACAAATCGGCCCTTTTCTTATAAAATAAAGAGGTTAAGCATACCGGGAGAACCTGCCGGAACCACCGGCAGGGGAACGCGGGGAAATGCTGTGGAAAAAACAAGGGGCACGGGCAGCTTTGCGCCGGAAAAGATTGTCACCAACGACGACCTTTCCCACATGGTAGAGACCTCGGACGAGTGGATCACAAAACGGGTGGGCGTGAAGGAGCGCCGCGTCTGCACCACAGAGACCGCCACAGACATGGGTGTGGCGGCGGCCCAGCGCGCTTTGGAAGACGCCGGGGTAAAGCCGGAAGAGCTGGACCTGATTATTGGCGCCTCCATCAGCGCGGACACCATCTCTCCCGGTTTGGCGGGCATGGTGCAGAACCGCCTGGGGGCAACCTGCCCCTGTTTTGACATGAACGTTGCCTGCCCGGGATTTCTCTTTGCCCTGGATGTGGCGGACGGGTTCTTTGCCCGGGGCCGGGTGAAGAAGGTGCTGGTGGTCAGTTCCGAGCGCATGAGCGGCCTGATCGACTGGGCCGACCGGAGCACCTGCGTCATCTTCGGAGACGGGGCGGGCGCCGCCGTGTTGGGGGAAGGATCTCCATTCCCACCAAGTGGGACAACTCCCCCTTCTACGAGAACCCGCTGAAGAAAAACGTGGTGAATATGCAGGGCCAGGAGACCTATAAATTCGCCGTTACCTCCATGGTGCGGGATGTGCGCCAGGTGATGGAGGAGGCCGGCATTACAGGAGAGCAGGTGAAGGCCGTGATTCCCCACCAGGCCAACTACCGGATCATCAACGAGGCCCGCCGGCGGCTGCCGGAGATTGCCCCGGAGAAGTTTCTCATCAATATCGACCGGTACGGCAACACCTCTTCGGCCAGCGAGCCCATTCTGTTGGACGAGGCCAACCGCCAGGGGCTGCTGCAGCCCGGGGACTATGTGGTGCTCACCGCCTTCGGAGGCGGGCTCTCCACGGCGGCTTGCGTAATCCGCTGGTAATTTTTCCATTTCCCAGCGAACCCGAGGTTTCCTTCGAGACGCGAAGGGCCTCCATGTTGACGGAAGAACGCCGTCCAAACCGGAAAATCTCCCGCCTCTCCCCCGCTGGGGAAAGGGGGCGGAGCCTTGGCACACACCTGCCAAGGGCTGGGGCGGCATGGGTAAGAAACAGGCGGGACCTTCCCGCTGGAGATAGACACTTGAAACTGTAAGAAAGGATGGAAGTCCTATGATTCAAACGCCCATCTGCGATCTTTTGGGGATTCAGTACCCCATTTTCCAGGGAGGCATGGCCTGGATCTCCGACGGCAAGCTGGCGGCGGCTGTTTCCAACGGGGGCGGCCTGGGGATTATCTCCGCCATGAACCTGGACGCGGACTATCTGAAAAAACAGATCGACCTGGCCCGCAGCTTGACCGACAAGCCCTTTGGGGTGAACATTATGCTCATGTCCCCCCACGCGCCGGAAGTGGCCCAGCTGGTGGCGGAAGAAAAAGTGCCTGTGGTGACCACCGGGGCGGGCAACCCCTCCCGGTATATGCCCCTGTGGCTGGAGGCCGGCATCAAGGTGATTCCCGTGGTGGCGTCTGTGGCCATGGCCAAGCTGGTGACCAAGGCGGGGGCTGCGGCCATCATCGCCGAGGGCGGCGAGTCCGGCGGCCATGTGGGAGATTTGACCACTATGGTGCTGGTTCCCCAGGTGGTGGACGCCACCAACCTGCCCGTGTTGGCGGCAGGCGGAATCGGCGACGGCCGGGGCATTGCGGCGGCCTTTATGCTGGGTGCCGTGGGCGTCCAGGTGGGCACCCGGTTCCTGGTGGCCGAAGAGTGCGGCGTGCACCCTAACTACAAGAAAAAAGTGCTGAAGGCCAACGACATCGCCACCATGGTCACCGGCAAGCGGCTGGGCCATCCGGTGCGGCAGATCAAGAACCAGTTTGCCAAGGACTACGCCAAGGCCGAATACAGCCAGATCTCCGACGAGGAGCTGGAGCAGCTGGGCCGGGGCGCCCTGTACCGGGCCGCTGTGGAGGGCGATGAGAAGACCGGCGACTTCCTGGCTGGCCAGATTTCCGGCATGATCCATAAAGAGCAGCCCGCGGCGGAGATTATCCAGGAGATGTTCCAGCAGGCGGAGGAAGTGCTGAAAGGAGCCGACAAATGGGTAAAGTAGCCTTTGTTTTCGCGGGCCAAGGGGCCCAGTACAGCGGCATGGGCCAGTCCCTGTGCCAGGCCAGCCCTGCCGCCCAGGCCGTGTTTGACACAGCGGACCAGCTGCGTCCCGGCACCAGGGAGCAGTGCTTCACCGCTCCGGTGGAGGAGCTCTCCATCACCGAGAACACCCAGCCCTGCCTCTACTGTGTGGACCTGGCCGCGGCCCGTGCCCTGGAGGAGGCGGGGGTCCACGCGGACTGTGTGGCGGGCTTCTCTCTGGGGGAGATTGCCGCCCTGAGCTTTGCCGGTGTGTTCACGCCGGAAGAGGGCTTTGACTTTGTGTGCAAGCGGGGCCGGGCCATGCAGAAGGCGGGGGAGGCAAACCCCGGAGCCATGGCCGCGGTGCTGAAGCTCTCCAACGAACAGGTGGAGGAGCTGTGCGCCGGGTTTGAAAAGGTGTGGCCCGTCAACTACAACTGCCCCGGCCAGCTGGTGTGCGCCGGGGAGAAATCCCAGATCGAGCAGTTCTGCGAGAAAGTGGCCCAGGCCGGTGGCCGGGCCAAGCTGCTGGCGGTCAGCGGCGGGTTCCACTCCCCCTTTATGGAGAGCGCCAGCCAGGAGCTGGGGACCGTGCTGGAGACCGTGGCGCTCCAGGAGCCCCGGCTGCCGGTGTACGCCAACTACAACGCCCAGCCCTACACCCAGGCCTCTGCCAAGGAGCTGCTGGTAAACCAGGTGAAGAGCCCTGTGCGCTGGCAGGAGACGGTGGAGCGGCTGCATGCGCTGGGGGTGGACACCTTCATTGAGTGCGGCCCGGGCAAGACCTTGTGCGGGCTCATCCGCAAGACCCTCAAAGGGGTTACCGTGCTGAACGTGCAGGACCAGGAGACCCTGCAGGCTGCGGTGGAGGCTGTGAAGGCCCAGGGCTGACAGGACAGGAGAGTTTCCGGCGGCAGCCCCGCAAGGCGCTGCCGGCGGTTCTAGAATATTTGGGAAAAACCAAACACGGAGGTCTGTGAAACAATGAAGCTGGAAGGAAAGATCGCGCTGGTCACCGGCGCTTCCCAAGGATTGGGCAAGGCCATCGCCTTGAAGCTGGCGGAAAACGGCGCGGACGTGGCCATTATCTTTGTGGGGCCGGAACAGCCTGCCCTGGAGACCAAAGGGGAGATTGAGGCCCTGGGCCGCAAAGCGGTTTGCTACGAGTGCGATGTGCGGGACGAGCAGGCGGTGGAGGACACCGTGGCCGCAGTGAAGAAAGACCTGGGCAAGGTGGACATTTTGGTGAACAACGCCGGGGTCACCCGGGACGGGCTGATGGTCACCATGAAGGACGCCGACTACGACATGGTGCTGGACATCAACCTGAAGGGCGCGTTCCACATGATCCGGGCCTGCTACCGGGACTTTATGCGCAAGCGCTCCGGCAAGATTATCAACATCAGCTCCATTGCGGGCTTGGTGGGCAACGTGGGCCAGGTGAACTACGCCGCTTCCAAGGCGGGGCTGATCGGCCTTTCCAAGAGCGTGGCCAAGGAGCTGGGCAGCCGGGGCGTGTGCTGCAACTGCATTGCCCCCGGGTTTATTGAGACCGCCATGACGAAAGACATCAAGGAGGACAACCCCCTGCTGGTGCAGGTGCCCATGCGGAAGATGGGCACCCCGGAGGACGTGGCCAACGTGGCCCTGTTCCTGGCTTCCCCGGAGAGCGACTACATCACCGGAGAGACCATTCGCGTGGACGGAGGGCTGGCCATATGAGAAGAGTAGTAGTGACCGGCATGGGGTGCGTCACCCCTGTGGGCAACGACGTGCCCACCTTTTGGGAGAGCTTGAAGCAGGGCAAATGCGGCATTGGTCCCATCACCCACTTTGACACCGCAGACTACAAGGTCAAGGTGGCCGGCGAGGTGAAGGACTTCGATCCCCTGCAGTACATGGAAAAGTCCGAGCTGCGCAAGTATGACGTGTTCTGTCAGTACGCCATGGCCGCCGCCACCCAGGCGGTGGAGGAGAGCGGCATCAAAGGCACCCTGCCGCCCCAGCGCATCGGCACCTACTTTGGCTCTGGCATCGGCGGCATGAGCACCTTTGCCCAGGAGCAGAAAATCCTTATGGAGAAGGGCCCCCGGCGGGTGTCCCCCTTCTTTGTGCCCGGCATGATTATCAACATGGCGGGCGGCCTGATCGCCATTAAATACAACTTCCAGGGGGCTTCCATCCCCATTGTCACCGCCTGCGCCACCGGCAACAACGCCATTGGCGAGGCCTACCGGGCCATCAAGCACGGCTATCTGGACGCGGTGCTCACCGGCGGCGCGGAAGCGGCCATCATTCCCATTGGGGTGGCGGGCTTTAGCAACATGAAGGCCCTGTCCACCACCGAGGACCCGGCTGCCGCCTGCGTGCCCTTTGACGCCCGCCGCAACGGCTTTGTCATGGGCGAGGGCGCCGGCGCCCTG